>NC_014209.1:1677500-1922500 GCF_000092965.1 Thermoanaerobacter mathranii subsp. mathranii str. A3 | reverse complement strand
GACCACCTCCCAAGGCTAAATACTACCTGGTGACCGATAGCGGATAGTACCGTGAGGGAAAGGTGAAAAGGACCCCGGGAGGGGAGTGAAAGAGAACCTGAAACCGTACGCTTACAAGCAGTCAGAGCCTAGCGTAAGCTAGGTGATGGCGTACTTTTTGTAGAACGGGCCGGCGAGTTACGGTAGCAAGCGAGGTTAAGGGATTAAGGCCTGGAGCCGAAGCGAAAGCGAGTCCGAAGAGGGCGTAAGTTTGCTGCCGTAGACCCGAAACCGTGCGAGCTACCCATGGCCAGGGTGAAGCCGGAGTAAGATCTGGTGGAGGCCCGAACCACGTTGGCGTTGAAAAGCCATGGGATGAGCTGTGGGTAGGGGTGAAATGCCAAGCGAGCACGGAGATAGCTGGTTCTCCCCGAAATAGCTTTAGGGCTAGCCTCAGGGAAGAGGCCTATGGAGGTAGAGCACTGAATGGGCTAGGGGCCAAGGAGGTTACCGAACCCTATCAAACTCCGAATGCCATAGGCGGGAACCTGGGAGTCAGACCACGGGTGATAAGATTCGTGGTCGAGAGGGGAACAGCCCAGACCTCCAGCTAAGGTCCCGAAGGGCATGTTAAGTGGGGAAGGAAGTGGGACTTCGGAGACAACCAGGATGTTGGCTTAGAAGCAGCCATACATTTAAAGAGTGCGTAACAGCTCACTGGTCGAGAGGTCCTGCGCCGAAAATGAACGGGGCTAAAACATGCCACCGAAGCTGGGGCTACCGCGTAAGGCGGTGGGGTAGGGGAGCGTACTGTACGGGGAGAAGGCCGAGTGTAAGCGAGGCTGGACTGTACAGTAGAGAGAATGCCGGCATGAGTAACGAGAGTAAGGTGAGAAACCTTACCGCCGGAAGCCTAAGGGTTCCTGGGGGAGGGTAATCCGCCCAGGGTAAGCCGGGACCTAAGCCGAGGCGAGAGCGTAGGCGATGGAGAAGGGGTAGAGAATCCCCTGCCACCGAGCAGGAAGCGAAGGGGTGACGCAGGAGGGTAGGCTGAGCGCGCGGTTGGTAGAGCGCGTCCAAGCCAGTAGGGTGCAGGATAGGCAAATCCGTCCTGCGTATGGCCTGAGAGGCGAAGGGGAGGGAAAGAGAGTACCGAAGCAGCCGAGCCCAGACTGCCGAGAAAAGCCTCTAAGCGGTAAACTGCTTGGTGCCCGTACCGGAAACCGACACAGGTAGGCGAGGAGAGTATCCACAGGCGAGCGGGGGAACCCTCATTAAGGAACTCGGCAAAATGGCCCCGTAACTTAGGGAGAAGGGGTACCCATTGGGGTATAGGCCGAGCGCTGAAAGCCCTGATGGGTCGCAGAGGAGAGGCCCAAGCGACTGTTTACCAAAAACACAGGTCTCTGCTAAGTCGGAAGACGAAGTATAGGGGCTGACGCCTGCCCGGTGCTGGAAGGTTAAGGGGAGGGGTTAAAGCTCTGAACCGAAGCCCCAGTGAACGGCGGCCGTAACTATAACGGTCCTAAGGTAGCGAAATTCCTTGTCGGGTAAGTTCCGACCCGCACGAAAGGCGTAACGACTTGGGCGCTGTCTTGATGAGGGGCCCGGTGAAATTGTAGTACTCGTGAAGATGCGAGTTACCCGCGATTGGACAGAAAGACCCCGTGGAGCTTTACTGCAGCCTGTCACTGGATGCTGGTAGTTTCTGTACAGGATAGGTGGGAGACGTAGAAGGTAGGGCGCGAGCCTTACTGGAGTCGGCGGTGGGATACCACCCTGGGACTACTGGGATTCTAACCTATAGCCGAGGAGCCGGCGTAGGGACAATGGCAGGTGGGCAGTTTGACTGGGGCGGTCGCCTCCTAAAGGGTAACGGAGGCGCCCAAAGGTTACCTCAGCGCGGACGGGAATCGCGCGGGAGAGTGCAAAGGCAGAAGGTAGCCTGACTGTGAGAGGGACACCTCGAGCAGGGACGAAAGTCGGGCTTAGTGATCCGGCGGCAGTGAGTGGGGACGCCGTCGCTCAACGGATAAAAGCTACCCCGGGGATAACAGGCTGATCTCCCCCAAGAGTCCACATCGACGGGGAGGTTTGGCACCTCGATGTCGGCTCATCGCATCCTGGGGCTGAAGTAGGTCCCAAGGGTTGGGCTGTTCGCCCATTAAAGCGGTACGTGAGCTGGGTTCAGAACGTCGTGAGACAGTTCGGTCCCTATCCGTCGCGGGCGTAGGAAACTTGAGAGGGACTGCCCCTAGTACGAGAGGACCGGGGTGGACGAACCGATGGTGTACCAGTTGTTCCGCCAGGGGCACAGCTGGGTAGCCAAGTTCGGAAGGGATAAGCGCTGAAAGCATCTAAGCGCGAAGCCCGCCTCAAGACAAGGTTTCCCACCCGTAAGGGGGTAAGACACCTCGAAGACGACGAGGTAGATAGGCCGGGGGTGTAAGAGTGGTAACACTCTTAGCTGACCGGTACTAATCAGTCGAGGACTTGACCATAAGGCTTTGTGCAGTTTTGAGGGTCTAGGATTTCCGGTGGCGATAGCGGAGGGGAAACACCCGTTCCCATTCCGAACACGGAAGTTAAGCCCTCCAGCGCCGATGGTACTGCTTTCGCGGGAGAGTAGGTCGCTGCCGGAATTAAAATATTCCTCAGTAGCTCAATGGTAGAGCAACCGGCTGTTAACCGGTAGGTTGTAGGTTCGAGTCCTACCTGAGGAGCCAATTTCCGGCCCCGTGGTCAAGTGGTTAAGACACCGCCCTTTCACGGCGGCAACATGGGTTCGAATCCCGTCGGGGTCACCAAGTGAATATGGGCCTTTAGCTCAGCTGGCAGAGCGGTCGGCTCATAACCGATTGGTCCGGGGTTCAAATCCCTGAAGGCCCACCATTTAAAAATTAAATAGTAGTGCGGCCCAATAGCTCAGTTGGTTAGAGCGCCAGCCTGTCACGCTGGAGGTCGAGGGTTCAAGTCCCTTTTGGGTCGCCATTTATAGTAGTATGCCTCGATAGCTCAGTTGGTAGAGCAAGGGACTGAAAATCCCTGTGTCAGTGGTTCGATTCCACTTCGAGGCACCATAATTTTTTTTAAGGTTTTTTAATTATTGCTGGCATAGCTCAGTGGTAGAGCAGTTGATTCGTAATCAACAGGTCGTGGGTTCGAATCCCACTGCCAGCTCCAGCTCATAAATTAGATACTGTAAAAGGGGAGTGAGTCTGAATCAATCAGCCGTCATAACGGCTTTACACAGCTGATTGAACAAAAAATGTGAGTGAGACCAGTCAGAAAAGGACAAGCAGGGGCAGCTGGATGCTAAAATTTTACATAGAAATTATTTACATATTTTTGCATTAAAATAATTGCATAAAAGCCCTTTACAAATAGGGGCCTATATGATAAAATAAGGTACGTGGCTTTTATTAAAACTTTTAAGACGAAATTTTTATTATATTAAAAATGTGGAGGGATACCCAAGTGGCCAAAGGGGGCAGACTGTAAATCTGTTGGCTGACGCCTTCGATGGTTCGAATCCATCTCCCTCCACCATATGACCCATTAGCTCAGGAGGTAGAGCACCTGCCTTTTAAGCAGGGTGTCCCGCGTTCGAGTCGCGGATGGGTCACCAGCCATAAAAAAACGGTTATCTTTTGAGATAGCTGTTTTTTTTTATTATTTGCAAAATTTTTGGCTCAATAGGAATATCTGCTATAATGATAACGTAACCATATAGTAAAGGTAAAGTAGTGATTTTACTATGGCGATGATAGGTTAAGACGAATTTTTTTTCTAAATAATGAAGGAATTTCTATAATTATGTAGAATATATACATAGGAGTAATCTTCTGGGGTGTTCATAAATGGATAAAGAAGAATATTTAAATTTATTAGAAAAGAAACATAACGTTTACTATAATGTATACAGGGACTATAAATTAAGCGGTAAATTTCTGGATCTATATGCAGAGTTTCATATGAGGAATGAAAGATATTTTTTGATGGGTGTGCTGGATGCATACGAGACTCATGAATACAGGTTTGTAAAATATTATAAAAATTTGAAGATTAAGGATGCAGCAGAGTTTGGTGCATGGTTGCAAGAGCAGGTTGAAATTCTCGTTAAACCTCATTCGGAGCATATGTGTACTATATTAACCGGAGTAATGGTAACTGATAGAAGTATCGACCGGGTTGTAGAAAGATTTATTAAAAATTACAGGTATATAAGATACTTCACATTTGGAGTAAAAGGGTGGGGAGAAATAAAACTTCTAGGCGTTGATATTGCTTCCAATAGGGTGGTGGCAAACAGGAAGGGAAGAGAGGTGATAAGGGATTTTATTATTTCTACGCCAAAGCCCAATTATAAATAAAAAGGAGGTAACATATAAATGAGTGCGATAATTTTACTGGTAAGTGCTATTATTCTTTTTATAGTTGCTTATATTTTTTACGGCGGCTGGCTTGCAAAACAGTGGGGTTTGAAGCCAGACAATAATACTCCTGCACACACTATGTATGATGGTGTGGACTATGTTCCTGCAAAGGCACCTATCCTTTTGGGGCATCACTTTGCATCTATAGCCGGTGCTGGTCCTATAAACGGACCTATACAAGCTGCTATATTTGGATGGGTGCCAGCAACTCTCTGGATTCTTTTAGGCGGCATATTTATAGGTGGAGTCCATGATTTTGGTTCACTTCTTGCATCATTAAGGCATAAAAGCAAATCCATAGGTGATATTATACAAGCAAATGTTGGCTTGACAGCAAAAAGATTGTTTCTTTTGTTTTCGTGGTCGACACTGGTACTTATAGTTGCAGCCTTTACTAACATAGTAGCTGATACTTTTGTTGCTACACCACAGGCAGCCACTGCTTCACTGCTTTTTATACCATTGGCTGTTATATTTGGATTTACTGTATACAGAAGGAATGCACCACTTAGCTTGAGCACTGCGTTGGGTGTGGCGGTTTTGGCATTATGTATATGGATAGGGTATGTAGCTCCGTTTTCATTATCTAAAACTACATGGATAATTATCCTTGCTGTCTATATAGTGGCTGCATCAGTTATGCCTGTATGGATACTCCTGCAGCCAAGGGATTACTTAAATTCTTTCCTTCTCTATGGAATGATGATTGGTGGTGCTGTTGGTATACTTCTTTATAACCCAAAGATTCAACTTCCAGCGTTTACAAGTTTAAAGGTTGGTACAGAGTATCTATTTCCGATACTATTTATTACCATAGCATGTGGTGCTATATCCGGTTTCCACTCATTGGTGGCTTCTGGTACCACAGCAAAACAGTTGAATAAAGAAGGAGATGCTAAGTTAATAGGTTATGGTTCTATGCTTATAGAGAGCACATTAGCTATAATTTCTATAATTACCGCAGCGTATCTTACTCAAGATAAGTTTGCAGAGCTTATTAAATTCGGCCCGACCAATGTATTTGCTGAGGGCTTAGGTACTTTTATGGCCAGTTTTGGCATAAATCAGGTTGTTGGAAAGACCTTTGCTGCCCTCGCAGTTTCTGCATTTGCCATGACCACGCTAGATACAGCTACAAGGCTCGCTAGGTTTGCTTTCCAGGAGTTTTTTGAAAATATAACGGAAGCTGGAGAGGTAGTAGCATCTTCTAATCCTGTGGCGAAATTCTTTAGTAACAGGTATGTGGCGTCTGTAATCACTGTGATTATTTCTATTGTACTTGCATTTACAAGCTGGAAGGCCATATGGCCTATATTTGGTGCGGCTAACCAGCTCCTTGCAGCGGTAGCATTACTGGCAGTAGCTGCATGGCTTGCTAATGCAGGTAGAAACAATAAAATGCTCATTATTCCTATGATATTTATGTTTATAGTTACTTTAACAGCGCTTGTATTTTTGGTTCGCTCTAATATTGCTTCTGGTAATTATATACTGGTGTTATTTGCTGTTTTGCTGTTTGTCTTGGCTATATTATTAATACTTCAAACATATGGAGTACTTACAGGAAAAAACAGAAAAGAGGGAGTAGCAAGATAAATAAAAATTCGACAGAAGGTAGAAATTCTTTTAAAAATATGATAGCAAACTTGATTGAATACTTAGTAGCTTATATACAGAATTATATGGATACCATTTAATTAATCTTTGAGTAACTGAAGATAGGTGCTATTTTTCCGCCCTTTGTTCCTTTAATTAAGATAGGATTGGGGCGGATATTTTTTGGTACAAGGCTTTTGAAAAGTTACAGTATACGATTAAAAAACCTACGTAAAAAGAAAGGTAAATACTCGATTGAATAATCAAAAATAATTTAATATAATGATATTATCCTTATTGTCTTTTTAAAATCAACATTAGATTTCTTAGCATTTCTAATTACGTTAATTGGGGCTAACATAATTGCTTAAGACTTTATTGAGTTTGAAAAATGAGGAGGCTAAAGCCTTATGTTAAAATTTTGGAACAAATTTTGGTGGCGATTGCCCACAAACTTCACAAAAGTAGTGTCTTTATTGGAAGCACTGCTGGCTTTATTTTTGGTTAGCGGGGTTGCAATTAGCTTTTTGGACCTTGTAGGATATTTAAAAATTATTATAAGTCATCCGCCTTCTCAAACTTATGAGATAATGAGGAGTTTTTTAGGTCATATACTCTTATTGGTAATCGGTCTTGAGTTGGTTGTGATGTTGGTCATGCACACTCCTTCAAGCTTGGTGGAAGTTCTTCTTTATGCTATAGCGCGAAAGATTATTATGGAGGCGAAAACCACCCTTGACGTGTTGATAGGTGTTGTGGCTTTAGGAGTGCTATTTTTACTTATCAAAACATATACTCCAGAAAAACTTTATGCAGAAAAAGGTGTTATAGTAAGTTCGAGTATGCCAATATGGGAAGTAAATGAGATAGCAAATGTAAATATTCCCGAAAATATGTCAGATACTATAGGAGAACTTGTATCACTTTTGGCAAACAGAGAAGGAAAAAACATAGCTATTGACCAAGTGTTTAGGATAAATGATGCAGAAATATCGATTTATTCTATGGAAGGTAAACTAGTAAGATCAGTTTTTGTCAAAAAAAACGAAAAAGCTAATGAGGGGCATTGCTGATTATGAGTTTTAGGGGAAACCGGTTTCAAAAAAGGTTTTATGGTATAATAGTATAAAATGCAAAAAGTGAATTGAAGGGAGTTCTTGACATGAAAATGAGAAAATTAACTCCTGAAGAGGAGAGGCTTTTAGAAAAGTTTGTGACAGATGTATATGGGCCTGTATATTTCATACATTCATTGCCGGAGTTTATCATTCCACCTATAAATTCGAAGGTAAGTAGAAGAGACACCAGTTGGAGGCTTAATATACTTGAGTCTTTGACAGATGGAGATTTAAACATAACTGACTACATACCCAAACACAATATACCTTTGGAAAAAGCAATACAAAAGGCGAAAGAATTTCACGAGAAGTGGGTGGAAAGGTTTGGACATTCTTCTATTGCTGAGCAGCATTTAATGCACCTGTGTGTGGAAGATGTTTCAAGGCTTTTGTCAGGGGATATTGAGCTTATGAACAGAAGACCTGCTTTTATAGAGTGGAGCCAAAGGTATCAAAAGCCTACAAGAGACAAAGTAGTGATACCACAAGAATTAGAAGAAAAGCCCGATTTGAAAGAGAAATTTTTAAAAGTTTGGAATACCTCCTATGATGCCTATGAAAGACTTGTAGAAATTTTGACGAAATATTTAGCTAGGGCAGAAGAGAAAAAAGAGGGGGAAAGTGAAGAAAGGTTTTACAATAGGATTAGTAAAATTGCATTTGAAGATGCGAGATATGCCCTTCTTTTAGCTACTAAGACAAGTTTTGCAGTAGCTTTAAATGCTTTAGATTTACAGGATATAGTGAGAAAGCTTTTCGCGCATCCTACTAAAGAGGCGAAGTTATTAGCCGAAAGAATAGTAGAACAAGGGGAAAAAATTGCACCGAGCATGTTACGGCATACAACTCCTACTGTTTATCAATTAAAAGTTCATGAGAGACTAAAAAATTTAGCAACTGTTGTAAAAGAAGATGAATCATCAAATTCAGATGAGGATGTCATTTTAATAGACTATACAGGGAAAGATAGCGAAGATTCTCCTGTAGACATTGTAATTATGCATATTTTGTTTACATATTCAGGTAAAAGTTTTGAAGCAGTGAAAAAAACAGTAAAGAATATGTCCGAAGAGGAAAAAAGAAAAATCCTGCAGCAGGCAGTCGAAGATATAGGGGAATTTGACCATTTAATAGAGGCATTTAAATCGGTCAGATTTAAATTTCAACTGAAGATAAGTGAAGCTAATTGGCATCAGCTTTTACGGCATAGAACTATTGTCTTTGATTACAGCGAACCGACAATTGAAAATGGTTTTGTTATTCCACCCAATATCGAAAAAGCTAATGCTTCCGAAATTTTAATAAGAGCGATAAAAGCTTCAGAGGAATTATTTATAGAATTAAAAGAAAAATTACCTGAAGTAAGTCCTTACTTAGTTACAAATGCACACAAACGGTTGGTTCTTATGAATGCGGATTTATGGGCTTTTGATCATTTTGCAAATTTGAGATGCACTAATGAAGCTCAGTGGGATATACGGAATGTTTCTTTTAAGATGCTTGATATGATTAAAAATGTAGCGCCCCAATTGACAACCTTTATGGCAAGGCGAAAAAAAGCTTAAAAGGTGGAGATGAAATCATGAAAACCTGTTTTAAAGAAATAAGTTTGCCAAAGCTTAATAATTTGACACCCTCACTGGAATCTACTGCCCTTAAATTAATGGAAGAAGCAGGGGAATTGGCACAAGCTATAGGAAAATTTAGAGGTTTAAACGGAGAAAATGTCACTTTAAGCGAAAAAGAGATAATGGGAAAAATTTCAGAGGAGCTTTTAGATGTTGCTCAAGTAGCAGTTTCAATGATGTTTGTATTGGAGGAAAAGTATAATATAAATATTGAAGAAAAACTTAAAGAACATATCGAAAAATTAAAAAGGAAAGGGTATATAAAATAAAAAATATGCAGAAAAACTCTGCATATTTTTTATTTTTGTGCGCATATTAAAAATGAAATCTAAGAAGGGAGGATAAATATGCAACTTTCAAACAAGGAGTTACTTTATTTGGATGATATTTTATCATTACAGCAAAACATGACAAAAACCTTAAACGATTATGCTACGAGATGTCAAGACCCACAACTTAAAGCTTTATGCCAAAATCTTGCTAATAGATGTCAAAACAATTTCAATTCTTTGCTAAAACATTTAAGTTAGGAGGAGTGTAAAAATATGTATGGAAATACGCAAATTAGTGACAAGGATATTATGATGAATGTACTGGGCTGTTACAAATTGGCAATAGATATGTTCAGCCATGCAGCAGTTGAGTCTGCAAATGAAAGCATAAGAAGAGAATATATCAATCTTTTAAATTCTACCTTAGAAGATCAAAGGACAGTTTGGAATGCTATAAATCAAAGAGGATGGTATCCTGTCAAGCCGGCTCCACCTCAGGATATACAAGAGGCAAGAAATAAATTTAGACAGCCAGTTGGGATGATGTAAATATAAAAAGTTTGTGGTATAATAATGGAAGTAGTGTTTTTACTGCTTCCATTATTATATTTTACTTTATTTTCAAGGGAGGAGTGATTTTATTATGTACGATCTAATTATTTTAGGAGGAGGTCCTGCGGGACTTACTGCTGGATTGTATGCTGCAAGATCAAGGCTTAAAACGGTGCTTATTGAAAAAACTTATCTGGGAGGGCAAATAGTAAATACTTATCAGTTAGAAAATTACCCGGGTTATGAAGAGATAAGTGGTGCTGACCTTGTTGCCAAGATGGAGGCACAGGTAAGAAAGCACGGTCTTGAGATTGTTAATGAAGATGTTGAGAGTCTAGATATTACAGGAGATGTAAAGAAAGTTAAGACTTCTAATAAAACTTATGAAGCAAAAGCTATTATTTTAGCGATGGGTGCTACACCTAAAAAGTTAGGTGTTCCAAATGAGGATAGATTTATAGGGGCTGGTATTTCCTTCTGTGCTACCTGTGATGGAGCTTTTTACAGAGATGCTACAGTAGCAGTTATAGGGGGAGGAAATACAGCAGTAGAGGATGCATTATACCTTACTAAATTTGCGAAAAAAGTCTATATAATTCATAGAAGAAATGAACTTAGAGCTACAAAGATTGAACAGGAAAAAGCCTTCGCGAATGAAAAAATTGAGTTTATTTGGGATACTATAGTAGTCGATGTAGAAGGAGAGTATGGAGTAGAAAGACTCAAACTTAAAAATGTTAAAACAGGTGAAGAAAGCACACTAAATGTAGATGGTGTCTTTGTAGCTATTGGATATGCTCCCAATACAGAATTGGTGAAAGGCATAGTAGACCTTGATAATTATGGATATATTATGACAGATGATGATATGAGAACCAATATACCTGGAGTTTTTGCAGCGGGAGACATAAGACACAAATCTTTAAGACAAGTTATAACGGCTGCTGGAGATGGCGCAACAGCGGCTTATGTAGCAGAAAAATACATAGACAGTTTAAAAAAATAGTCAGGATTTTTCCTGACTATTTTTCACTTTCTTCTTCATTTTCTTGCTTTTCTTCTTGTTCTTCATTTATTTCTTGTACTTCTTGGTTATAAGTTATTTCCTGTGAAGATGTAGGAATTATAATTCTTTGACCAGGATAAATCAAGTTAGGGTCTTTAATATCTGGATTTGCTTTTAATATAGCTTCTACTGTTGTGTTGAAAGTTTTTGCTATATTCCACAAAGTATCACCTGGTTTTATTATATAAACTTTTCCTGACAGTGTAGGGGTAGTAATAGGAGGAGTTCCAAACAAGAGGGCATTCCATGTTACATTATCGACAATTCCTGTTACTGAAAGCCCTCTGCTTTGCTGATATGCTTTTACGGCTTCTTCTGTTTTTCTTCCAAAGATACCATCAATAGGACCAGGGTCAAAGTACAAAGATTTTAGTCTTGCTTGCAAGCTTACTACAAAGGGGCTTCTATCTCCAATCTTTAGTGTGGGATATTCAATGGGTGGCGATGTGGAACAAGGAATTATCAATGTTTGCCCAGCGTATATCATATTTGGATTTAACAGATAGTTTGCTTTAATTAGCTCATCCAAAGATACGCCAAATTTTTGAGCTATAGTCCATAAAGTATCTCCTGGTTGTACAGTGTAATAGGTTGGACAAGGCTTTTGTAGGGGTGGTTGTGGAAACAGTGATGGTTGAGGTACTACTATTTTAACTCCAGGGATGAATAGTTTTTGACCCGGATAAATGGTATAAGGGTATGTTAGATTATTTATATAAATGATAGCTTCGTAAGGAACATTAAATTTTTGAGCAATAAGATATAGAGTATCTCCAGGTTGGACAGTATAATAACTTCCTTGTACTGGAATGATAAGCCTTTGTCCGGGATATATTAAAGATGGATTTATAATGTTGTTTCTTGTGATTATAGCGTCAACTGATGTGTTAAATTTTTTAGCAATTGAAAATAGTGTGTCTCCTGGTTGTACTACGTATGTGAATTCTAAGGTGACCATATTTTTCCCCCCCTTTCTCTAATCATAATATGTGAGTTTTATTATTAAGTGACATATAAACTTTTTTAGATGAATAATTTTTACTAAAAGATAAGGGGATGGGAATATGGTATTTAAGAGATGGATGATGTTTTTACTAATTGTAAGTTTAATAGTAGGGTTATATAGTTTTAAAAAAGGATATTATATAGCTGCTTTTAAAACTGTTCCAATAATGAACAAAGTTATTGTTATAGATGCAGGCCATGGGGGACATGACCCTGGGAAACCAGGAGAATATGGTAAAGATGAAGATGAGTTAAACCTTGAGATTGCTCAAAAGTTGAGGGAACTTATTGAAGAAAGTGGTGGTATTGTAGTGATGACAAGGGAAGACGACACTTTATTAGATAGTTCTCTTTCAAAGGATTTAAAAAACAGAGTGGTAAAAGCAAATGAAGTAGCAGCAGACGTTTTAATTAGTATTCATTTAAATAGCTTTAGTCAATCTAAATACAAAGGGGCACAGGTGTTTTATCAAAACAATTCTGAAAAAGGTAAACTATTAGCAGAACTTATTCAACAAGAGCTTAGAAATACGTTAGATCCTAATAACGACAGGATGGCTAAAAGTTCTAATAGTTATTATCTTTTACGAAACGCCAAAATGCCAGCAGTTATTGTGGAATGTGGTTTTATGACAAATCCTGAAGAAGAAAAACTTTTGAATGACGAAAATTATCAACATAAAATTGCTTGGGCAATATATAAAGGTTTAATACATTATTTTCAAAAAGTTTCAGAATAGCAAAATTTTTCACTTCATATGTTGTTCTGAAGTGATTTTTTTGTATACTAAAAATGAGAGAAGAAGTCATGAAGGGAGATAATATGGGGATAAGAACAGTACTTTTTGATTTAGATGGAACAATTATCGATACTAATGAGCTTATCATAGAATCTTTTAAATATACAATACAAAAGCACTTAGGGTATATTATACAACCAGAAGAGGTTACTCCTTACTTTGGAGAACCCCTTCAAATAACTTTAAAGAGATTTAGTCAAGATAAATGGGAATTAATGGTCGATACTTATAGACGGTATAATGAATTCAATCATGATAAATATACTAGAATAAGACAAGATGTGAAAGCAGCTCTTGAACTCATGTATAAAAATGGTATAAAAATGGGTATAGTTACATCTAAAAGGAGAGAATTGGCTGTAAGGGGATTAAAGCTTTTTGACTTGGAAAAGTATTTTAAGGTAATTGTAGCGTTAGAAGACACTGAAAGACACAAGCCGCATCCGGATCCAATTGTAAAAGCTTTGGAAGTGTTAAATGCTAATAAGGAAGAAACTTTAATGGTGGGAGACAGTCCTTATGACATCTTATGTGCATCTAATGCTGGTGTAAAAAGTGTGGCTGTTAAATGGACAATCTTGCCCTTTAATCTATTAGAAGAAGCAAAACCGGATTATGTCATAAATGATATGCGGGAAATTCTAAAAATAATTTGAATATACGGTGGATTAAAAATGAATAATGTTAATATAGAAAAAATTATAGAGAATTTTATAAAAAAGTAATAATAGGAAAAAAGTTATTTAACTTGTGGCAATAGCTTTATAGATTTTCATATCTTTTTGGTGGGATCGGAAGAAAAAATTAATAATTGGTAATAAGTTTTTGGTGATATACTATTACAAAAAATTGTAAATTATTTAGCTAAAAAGGGCTTAAAAAAGTCAGATACAGAAACTCCTTTGGAATATCAAACAAAAGTATTGGCAAATGGGTATATAGGTTTTGATAAAGTTACGCAGATATACAATGAAACAGTTTATGGAGGTAGAACACCCACAAGAAGAGGTAGGTTATCTAAAAGAATTTATAAAAGAGTTAAAGAAAAGGAGGCAGTTAAATCTAAAAAGAATATAAGCCTTATTAATAAATTTGACATAGGTTAGAGAACTAACATATAATAATATTTGGAAGGGAAGTATGCACCTGAAAGGGGTTTATTAAAATGATTTTAAGTTACAAGCCTGGTGCGAAGAGCAGAATCATGGTGTGCGTAACCCCACAAAAAAGTTGCCGCAGGCTTGTGGAAAGAGGTGCTGAAAGAGCAAAAGAAACTAATGGTGAATTTTGTGTTGTATACGTTAACAAAAACAACGACATCTCAAATGATTTAAAGCAAAACAGAGTATTGCTGGAGCTCTTTGATTTAGCACAAAAAATGGGTGGCACAGTTTCTATTTTGGTGGGCAAAAAAATTTCAAAAACGCTGGCGGAATTTGCAAAAGAAAACGATATAACTGAGATAATAGTAGGCAAGTCTTTAAGGTCTGCTCTAGATGTTATACTTCACGGAGATGTGATAAATCCTTTAAAGAAGGAAGTAGAAAAAAATAACATAAGAGTAGAAGTCATAGAATGACATATCTTTCTATGACTTCTCTCTGACTTTTATATGGTTTATTACTTTTTTTACTCCATTTACGCTTTGAGCTGCTTCAGTGGCCAATTCTTTTTCTTTTAAATTATCTACATATCCACTTAATGTTACTGTCCCATTGTTTGCTGTAATAACTAAATCAGGCAAACTTAGATCATAACGAGATAACTTTTGCACTACTAAATTTACAAGAGATACATCATCTATTTTATGTTCTTTGTTAAGTTCTAATTTGCTTATTACACTTTTGACACCCATGGCTTGGGCTGCTTGATTTATACTTTCCTTTTCTTGCTGTGCGTTATCAATTTTCCCATATAAAGTTACGATACCGTCAGTGACATCAACCCCTAATTCTCCTATTTCATCATAAAATTTAGAATTTTGAAGATTTCTTAAAACACCATGTTTTATATCTCTGTCTGTTATTTTGCTGTCTATTGCAATTGTGATATTATTTTCTACTTTTTGTACGCCATCCACGCTTTCTGCTATTTTTTGAGCGTGATTTTTTTCGGATAAGTTATCTACTATTCCGTACAAAGTTACACGACCGTTGCTACACCGAACATTTATATCTACCCCGAAAGATGCCATTTCTTTATCTAGTTTTTCTTTTATATTTTTTTCTATAATTTTATCTTTATTCATTTTCATCCTCCTTATTTTTTACTAAAATAATTTTTCCACTTTAATTAAAATTTAATTCAATTTAAATTATTTTTTATTCAAATTTGTTGTATAATTAATATGTACACACAATTTACCACAAAGCCTTGAGGGGTGAATTTTTTGTTTAATGGACTTATAGATATCATAAAAACAATGCAAATTAACGATGTAATAGATATTTTAATAATAGCCTATGTCCTGTATAGATTAATTTTAGTAATACACAAGACACGAGCAGAGCAACTGCTTAAAGGGCTTGTTGTGTTGATTGTAATTACCAAAGTGAGCGAATGGTTACAACTTAGGACTGTCAATTATATATTGCGAAACGCTATGACAGTGGGAGTTATTGCGCTTTTAATTGTTTTTCAGCCGGAGTTAAGGCGGGGATTGGAGACATTAGGTAGAAGTGGTTTCTTAGGGAAAAAATTCTTGTTTTTTAATGAAGATGAAGAAGATATGTCAGAGGTTTTGGGAGAGATATGCGATGCGGTACAATTTTTGTCACGTTCAAAAATAGGGGCTTTAATTGTTTTAGAAAGGGAGACAGGCCTTAATGAACTTGTTGAAACGGGTATAACCATGGATTCTAAAGTTTCTAGCGAGCTTTTAATAAATACCTTTATACCTAATACGCCTTTACACGATGGAGCTGTCATAATTCGAGGAGATAGGATTATGGCAGCAGGTTGTTTTTTGCCTTTAACAGACAACCAAAATCTAAGCAGTGAATTAGGAACACGCCATAGAGCGGGGATAGGCGTTACTGAAATATCCGATGCAGTAGCAATAATTGTTTCTGAGGAAACAGGTACTATTTCTCTTGCGCAAAATGGCAGGCTTTCAAGGCACCTGGATGCGAAAACTTTGAAAGAGGTGTTGTCCAGCATTTTTGAAGTGAAGGAAAACAAGATGCCTGTATGGAAAAAATGGGGGAACAAACATGCTGACTAAAGATTTTACAATAAAATTGCTGTCACTGGTATTGGCTTTTTTACTATGGCTTTATGTAATGGGAGAAGAAAATCCAGAAATTCCTTATGATATAAACAATGTGCCTGTCAAATTGATTAATAGCGATATTTTAGAGAAAAAAGGACTTATTATTTTAGATGAAAAAAATTATACAGTAAATGTAAAAATAAGAGGAAGACGCAGTGATGTTTTAAATATTGCAGCCCAGAATATATCAGCTTTTGCTGATTTAAGCAGAGTAAATTCCAAGGGTACAAATGTTATTCCTGTTACCGTAGAAGGATTACCTAGAAATGTCTCTTTGGTTTCAATAAATCCGCCAGAAATAAAAGTGGAAATAGATAAAATTGAAAAAACGCAAATGCCAGTTGCTATAAAAATAATTGGCAATGTGATGGAAGGCTATGCTATGCAGTCTGCTGTTCCAACGCCTGGAGAGGTATTGGTGATAGGACCAGAAAGCAAAGTTAATCTTATAAAAAATGTTATAGCTGGGGTCAATGTTTCTTATAAGAAAGGAGATATAAAAATCTCTGTTCCAGTGGTTGCTGTTGATAGAGAAGGAAAAGAAGTAAAAGGCGTTACAATTACTCCTAATCTTGTTGAAGTGTATGTTTCCGTAAATAAATCGATACGTGTGCCTGTAGTTCCTAAAATATTTGGCAAACCAATGGAAGGATATATGATATCATTGATAAATGTACTTCCAGAGTACGTGTACATTACTGGTGATGAGATTGTCCTAAATACCATAAAATCCATAAGTACGAAGCAAATTGATATTTCTGGGAAAAATGAACCTGTCACCGAAAGTGTACCTTTTGACTTGCCAGATGGGGTGAAACTTGTTAAAAGTGATATTAATGCAAAAGTGTATGTGGATATACAAAAGATAGCAACCAAAGAGATTGCTATAAGCAATATAGATATAAGAGGAGCAGAAGAGAAAAATGTTGTAATCCAAAATCCGGAACTCGTCGTTACTGTAGCTGGTCCAGAAAGTGTAGTTAATGGAGCGAAAGCTTCCGATTTTAACGCATATATAGACGTAACCAATTTGCCAACAGGTGTTCATTCTTTAGCTGTAAAGGTAAGTACTGATTTGAACTTGCAAATAAAGAAAATTGAGCCTGATAAAATATCAGTTAATATTCAGTAGGCGGGCAATGCCCGCCTATTAATTCACATAAAACTTGTCAATTCCACAAAATATAAAATCCTTATAAAAAAATTTTAATTTAAGAGAAGGATTTTTAGCAAAGGCGTAGAATTAAAATATTGTAAGGCTAAAAAATTTTTAATAACACTCAAAAATTGTAATAGAACTTCATATTATGTATTAAGAAGGGGCAGGTGAACCTGTTGAAAGTTTTAGTTATCAATCCAGGTTCTACTTCTACTAAAGTGGCGCTATATGAAGAAGAAAGGGAAATTGTAAAAACGGAGATTGCTCACGACATTGAAGCGCTTAAAAAATATAAGAGTATCATTGACCAATTTGATTTAAGGTTAAATGCTATAAATGATTGGATAGAGCAAAATAACGTAAACTTGAAAGAAATATCTGCAATTGTGGTAAGAGGAGGACTTGTTAAACCTGTTCAGAGTGGCACTTACCTTGTAAACGATATTATGCTTGAGGATTTAAGAAGGGGAGTTGGAGGAGAACATGCGTCAAATCTCGGTGGACTAATTGGAAGAGCTATAGGTGATAAGTACAATATTCCCGTCTATACATTAGATCCCGTAGCTGTTGATGAAATGGAAGATGTTGCAAGAATTTCTGGCCTCCCTGAGCTTCCAAGAAAAAGCCAATCTCATGCTTTAAACATAAAAGCGTGTGTTCACCGATATGTGAGGGAAAATGGCATTAATGAGAAAGATTTAAATCTTGTCGTTGCTCATATGGGAGGAGGTATTTCAGTAGCGGCGATAAAGGGAGGAAAAATTGTAGATGTAAACAATGCAAATCAAATGGGGCCCTTTTCTCCTGAAAGGACAGGCAGCCTGCCATCGATGAAAGTTGTTGACCTTTGTTATTCTGGTAAATACAGTTTTGATGAGATGAAGAAAAAAGTTGTAGGTATGGGTGGGATGGTAGCACATCTTGGGACAAATGATGTGCGTGAAGTGGAGAGATGCATACAAAATGGTGATAAAAAAGCTAAATTGGTTTTTGAAGCTATGGCTTATCAAATTGCAAAGGAAATTGGCAGAATGGCGGCAGTATTAAAGGGGGATGTGAAATCAATAATTTTAACTGGTGGACTTGCTTATTCTAAACGACTAATAGAGATAATCATTGATATGACCAGCTTTATTGCACCTATAACTCTTTATCCAGGGGGAGATGAAATGGAAGCTTTAAGAGATGGTGCGTTAAGAGTTTTAAGAAATATTGAAAAGCCCAAGATTTATAACTGACGAGGTGTAGGATATGAGAACATTTGAAGAAATGTATAATTACGTAAAAGACTTGCCTCCCAAAACTATAGCAGTAGCTCAAGCGGCGGATGAAGATGTATTAGAAGCGATTAAAGAAGCTCATGAAAGAGGAATAGTAAAAGCCATATTAGTTGGTGATAAAGAAAAAATAGAAAGGATAGCATCTTCAATATCAATGGATTTAAAGGATCACGAAATAATAGATACAAAAAATAACTTAGAAGCTTGTCGCGAAGCTGTAAAGCTTGTAAGCGAAGGCAAAGCGGATATATTGATGAAAGGCCTTGTACAGACGGCAGAGATATTAAGGGTTGTTTTAGATAAGGAAATTGGCCTTCGCACTGGAAGAACTTTAAGTCATGTGGCTGTTTTTGAATCTCCATATAACAGACTTATACTTTTGACAGATGCAGCAATGAATATTGCACCTGATTTAAAAGGGAAAATAGACATAATTTTAAATGCGGTAGACGTTGCAAGGCAAATTGGAATTGATGCTCCAAGGGTTGCAGTTTTAGGAGCTGTTGAAACAGTTAATCCTGATATGCAAGCTACCTTAGATGCAGCAATACTTTCAAAAATGAGTGAAAGAGGTCAAATCAAAGGGGCTATAATAGATGGGCCATTGGCTCTTGATAATGCTTTATCGGTAGAAGCAGCGCGGCATAAAGGGATAATAAGCCCTGTTGCAGGTAACGCTGATATTCTTTTAGTTCCAGATATTGAAGCTGGCAATATGCTGTATAAAGCTATAACCTATATAGCACAAAGAAGGATAGCAGGGATAATAATGGGGGCAAAAAGCCCGATTGTCTTGACTTCAAGGGCAGATTCCAGTGAAGCTAAATTTAATTCAATAATGCTCGCTTCTCTTGCTTCTAATGTTTGATTATTTAAAATGGGGGGATTTTTTTAATGAAGATTTTTGAGATTATGGAGAGTAAAGATTATGAAAATGTGATTTTATGCCATGACAAAACTTCGGGTCTTAAAGCCGTAATTGTAATTCATGACACAACATTGGGACCTGCTTTAGGTGGATGTAGGATGTGGACTTATGACTCAGAAGAAGATGCGATAAATGACGCATTAAGGCTTGCAAGAGGAATGACTTATAAAAATGCTGCTGCTGGTTTAAACTTAGGTGGTGGTAAAACAGTTGTAATTGGAAATCCGAGAAAAGACAAATCAGAAGCATTGTTTAGAAGTCTTGGAAGGTATATAGAATCTCTTAAAGGAAGATATATAACTGCTGAGGATGTTGGTACAAACTTAAAAGATATGGAATATATACACTATGAAACGAAATATGTAGCAGGGTTGGCTGAAACCAGCGGGGATCCATCTCCTTTTACAGCCTATGGCGTATTTAGAGGAATACAGGCAGCTTGTGAAGAAGTTTTTGGGACTTCAGATCTTAAAGGTTTGAGAATTGCAATACAAGGAGTAGGAAATGTAGGATACAATTTAGCAAAGTATCTATATGGAGCAGGGGCAAAGTTAATTGTAACAGACATATTTGAGGACAATGTAAAAAGAGTAGTGGAAGAAGTCAAAGCCGAATATGTAAAGCCAGATGAGATATACGGGGTAGAATGTGATATATTTGCCCCTTGTGCCTTAGGAGCGATAATAAACGATGAAACGATTCCACAGCTTAAGTGCAAGATAGTAGCAGGTTCAGCTAATAACCAGTTAAAAGAAGAGAGGCATGGGGATATATTACAAGAGAAAGGGATCCTCTATGTACCAGATTATATTATAAATGCGGGTGGAGTTATAAATGTAGCAGATGAACTCAATCCTTCTGGATATAACAGAGATAGAGCTATGAGAAAGGTTTCCATGATATTTGACACAGTGAGAAAGGTGATACAGAAGTCTAAGGAAGAGAACATTCCAACATATGTTGCAGCTGATAGAGTTGCGGAGGAGAGGATAAAAACTATTGCTGCCGTAAAAGACAATTATATTTAAATGGGGGCATGATATTCCCGCTCTTTCATTAAAATTTTGAAATAACTTTAATAATTTTTTGACAAAATTTTAATGTAAAAAGGAAGTGTAATATAATATAAATTGAGGAAGTAGACGGAGGGGATTGTTTTGTTTTTGATTCTTGTGATAAATCCCGGGTCTACATCTACAAAAGTTGCCGTGTTTAAAGACAAAGAGCCTGTTTTTACTGAGACTTTACGGCACAGCTCTGAAGAACTTGCTAAATACAAAAGTATTATTGACCAGTTTGAATTTAGAACTCAGGCAATTTTAAATATGTTAAAAGAAAAAGGAATTTCTCTTTCAGAAATTGATGCAATAGTAGGAAGAGGAGGACTTTTAAAGCCAATAGAAAGTGGAACTTATATTGTAAATGAAAAAATGATAGAGGATTTAAAGAAGGCTGAAAGAGGAGAACATGCTTCCAATTTGGGGGGTATAATTGCTTATACTTTAGCTAAAGAACACGATATTGAAGCTTATATAGTAGACCCTGTAGTAGTAGATGAATTAGAGGATATAGCAAGAATAACAGGAATGCCTGAGATTGAAAAGTCTAGTATATTCCATGCTTTGAATCAAAAAGCAATTGCTCGACGTTTAGCCGCCGATTTGAACAAAAAATACGAAGAGGTGAATTTGATTATCGCTCATTTAGGTGGCGGTATATCGATTGGGGCTCATAAACACGGCAGGGTAGTAGATGTAAATGATGCTTTAAATGGGGAAGGGCCTTTTTCTCCAGAAAGAGCGGGAGGGCTTCCTGTACTTGACTTAGTAAAGTTATGTTATAGTGGTAAATACACCTATCAGGAGATGAAAAAGAGGTTAATAGGACAAGGGGGAATAGTGGCACATTTAGGCACTAACGATGTAAGAGAAGTTTATAAAAAAATTGAAGAAGGAGATAAAAAAGCAGAATTGGTCTTAGAAGCTATGGCCTATCAGACAGCTAAGGAAATTGGAGCGATGGCAGTGGTTTTAAAAGGACAGGTAGATGCAATAGGAATTACAGGTGGAATAGCGTATAACGAGGATTTTGTAAAAAGGATAAGTGAAAGAGTAAAATTTATAGCTCCTATTTATGTATATCCAGGTGAGGATGAAATGTCAGCTTTGGCGCAGGGAGCATATCGGGTGCTTAGCGGTGAAGAAAAAGCTAAAATGTATAGTTAAAGGGATGATAGATAATGGATTTTAAAAGATTGACTATTGTAGTAGGGCATTACGGTACAGGTAAGACGGAAATTGCGATAAATTATGCTAAGCTTATAAGAGAATCAGGAAAAGAGGTAGAAATAGTGGACTTGGATATTGTAAACCCATATTTTCGGTCAAGAGAAGTGAGGAAGGAGCTCTTTGAGAAGTAGGGAATACGGGTAATAGGAGTAGAAGAGAAATATATGAATGCAGATGTGCCTGCTATTTCCCGTAACATCTATGGGGCATTATACAGCAAGGATAAATATGCAGTCTTCGATGTTGGGGGAGACGATGTAGGAGCAACTCCGTTAGGTCAGTATCGGCATATAATAAAGGATCAAGATGCAGAAGTATTATTTGTAATTAATGTAAATAGACCACTTACAAAAGATGTAAAATTGGTAATTGAATATCTTAAATCGATTGAAGAAGCAGCTAAAATTAAAGTGACTCATTTAGTAAACAATACCCATTTATCTTATGAAACAACAGTGGAGGATATTTTAAGAGGTCAAAAAGTGGTGGAAGAAGTCTCGAAAATTACAGGTATACCTATTAAGATGGTGACTGTAAAAAGAGAGTTACTCAATCAAGTTCCTGACGTAGGATATCCAATATTTCCAATTGACCTTTATATGAAAGCTCCATGGGATAAAATGTGAGAGGAGGAATTTATGTGGCAAAAGTTATTTTTAATGAAGATTTATGTAAAGGTTGCGAATTGTGTGTCAATGTCTGTCCTAAAAAGATTATTGAGATGGATTTAAGTAAAATAAATGTGAAAGGATATCATCCTGCTACTGTTAAGCCTGAAAATATGGACAAATGTATAGGTTGTGCATTCTGTGCTATGATGTGTCCAGATACTGTTATAACAGTTATAAAATAAATGGAGGGGAGTAAAATGGCTAAGGTATTAATGAAAGGTAATGAGGCGTTAGCGGAAGCAGCTATTCAAGCTGGGTGTAGACATTACTTTGGTTATCCTATAACACCTCAAAATGAGGTTACAGCTTACATGGCAAAGAGAATGCCGGAGGTAGGTGGCGTATTTTTACAAGCAGAAAGTGAAGTTTCTGCTATAAATATGGTATATGGGGCAGGTGGAGCAGGAGCTCGTGTTATGACTTCTACCAGCAGCCCTGGTTTGAGCCTTATGCAAGAAGGTATTTCATATCTTGCAGGTGCTCAAGTACCTTGTGTAATTGTGAATATAATGAGGGGTGGTCCAGGACTAGGAAATATTCAAGGAGCCCAAGGAGATTATTTTCAATCTACAAAAGGAGGAGGCCATGGAGATTATAAATTGATAGTTCTTGCTCCTTCTACAATCCAAGAAATGGCAGATTTAGTTCAGGAAGCTTTTGACATTGCCGATGAATATAGAAACCCTGTTGTAATATTGGGAGATGGAATGTTAGGCCAAATGATGGAACCTGTAGATTTTGACAATATTCAGAAAAAGACAAGGAATATCCCTGAAAAAACGTGGGCTACTACAGGTAGAGGAAATAGAGAGCATAGAAACATAATCAACTCTTTATATATCGATCCACCTGTATTAGAGAAATATAATTATGAGTTATTTGAAAAATATGCAAAGGCTGAAAAGAATGAAGTTAGATATGAAATGATAAATTGCGAAGATGCGGATATTATTTTAGTTGCTTATGGTACTATTGCCCGCGTAGCAAAGAATGTGATGAACATTGCGAGAAGAGAAGGGTATAAAGTAGGATTAATAAGACCTATTTCCTTGTGGCCTTTCCCGAAAGAGCCTTTTGAAAAGACAGTTGATACGGCAAAAGCTTATTTGACGGTAGAAATGAGTATGGGACAGATGGTAGAAGATGTAAAACTTGCAGTACAATTCAAAAAACCGGTTTATTTCTACGGAAGGCCGGGTGGTATGATACCAGAGCCAGCTGTGATGCTAGAACAAATTAAGGAAATAGCAGGAGGTGCGAAATGATGGCTATAGTATTTCAAAAAACAAAGGGACTCACAGATACGCCTTTCCATTATTGTCCCGGTTGTACCCACGGTATAATCCACAGGCTGGTAGCTGAAGTTATGGAAGAATTAGATGTTTTAGATAAAGCAATAGGAGTTGCTCCTGTAGGATGTGCTGTATTTGCATATGAGTATTTTAATTGCGATATGCAAGAAGCTGCTCATGGAAGGGCTCCAGCAGTTGCTACAGGTATAAAGAGGGTTCATCCTGATAAAATTGTGTTTACTTATCAAGGAGATGGAGACTTAGCAGCTATTGGAACGGCAGAGATTGTTCATGCGGCTGCAAGGGGAGAAAATATAACAGTTATTTTTGTCAACAATGCCAACTATGGAATGACAGGAGGACAAATGGCTCCCACTACATTAATTGGCCAGGAAACAATTACTACTCCTTACGGAAGAAAGCCAGAAATAAATGGTTATCCCATTAGAGTGAGTGAAATGCTAGCAACACTTGATGGGACAGCGTATATTGAAAGAGTAGCGGTTTATGATGTGAAACATGTAATGCAGGCTAAAAAAGCTATAAAAAACGCATTTTTGGCTCAAATACAAAAGAAGGGATTTGCAATGGTAGAAGTTCTATCTAGTTGTCCTACTAATTGGGGTATGACCCCGATAGAGGCATTAAATTGGATAAAAGATTATATGGAACCTTATTACCCTTTGGGTGTGTATAAAAACACCTTAGAGGAGGTTAAGTAATTATGGAAGAAAGAATAATCTTTGCAGGCTTTGGTGGTCAAGGAGTTTTGTCAATGGGGCTTATAATTACCTATGCGGGAATGTTTGAGGGAAAAAATGTGTCTTGGACTCCTTCTTATGGTCCTGAAATGAGAGGGGGAACAGCCTACTGCAATGTCACTGTATCGGATGAAGAGGTAGGTTCTCCGGTTATTACAGAGGCTACTTCTGTAATTGTAATGAATAGGCCTTCTTTAGACAAATACGAATCTTATGTAATACCAGGTGGTAAATTATTCATAAATACTTCGTTAGTAGACAGAAAAGCAGAGAGAAAAGACATAGAAGTGTATGAAATACCTGCTAACGATATTGCCAGTGAATTAGGCAATTTAAAAATTGCTAACATGATAATGTTAGGTGCTTTCATAGAAACTACTAAAGTTGTAAAATTGGAAACAGCACTAAAAGCTCTGCATGAAGTCTTTGGCAAAGGTAAAGAGCATTTGATACCTATTAACGAAAAAGCCTTAAATAAGGGAGTAGAATTAGTGAAAAGTCTCATTACAACTAAAAAATAACCTCTTCGGAGGTTATTTCAGTTTGTTGACAAAGTTAAAAAATATTCAAAGGAGATATTTTGCATCGTCGCTCCGATGTTCCAAAGCGACAAAACTAAAGCTCGACCTTCGGGCTCCGGCAGGGTACCGGGCACAATCGGCCTTCTTGCCTCAGGTGCCCGCCTTCGCCATCCATGGCTTCGGCCCTGCCTCCACCCTCGGTCTTGCTAAGTTTTGTTACCGCTTTGTAACAAGTCGCTCCTTATGCAAAATATCTCCTTTACGAAAGTTTGTCTACAGTCTGAAATAACCTCTTCGGAGGTTATTTTTTCTGTAGGAGGTGTAAACTTGAAAAAATTAAGTGAAATTGTAAAGAAAGCAAAAGGATTCAATAAAATATTTACTGTGGCAGGGGCAGAAGACTGTGAAGTATTGTTAGCATGCGAATCTGCAAGAAAAGAAGGGATAGGAAATCCTATATTGGTAGGTATTAAAGAAAAAATAGAAACTATTGCAAAAGATATAGGCATTGATATTAAGCAATATGAAATAATTGATGAAAAAGAAGAGTCGGAAAAATGCAAAAGGGCAGTTTTAGAAGTTAGAGAAGGTAGAGCTTCTTTTGTCATGAAAGGCCTTGTTCCTACTGCTACTCTTTTAAAGGTTGTTCTTGACAGCGAATACGGCATCAGAGGAGACGGATTACTCAGTCATGTAATGGTTTATGAAATTCCAAATTATCATAAATTATTACTTTTAACCGATGGAGGAATGAATATAAGTCCTACTTTAGAAGAGAAAGTGCAAATTTTAAAAAATGCTATTAAAGTGGCAAAAGCTATAGGAATAGAAAATCCTAAAGTAGCCTGTTTGTCGGCGGTAGAAGTGATAAATCCTAAAATGCTTTCCACTGTTGAAGCCGCTAAATTAAAGGAAATGAACCAGAGAGGAAAGATAGAAGGAATAGTAGATGGCCCTTTAGCATTTGACCTTGCCATAAGCAAGGAAGCGGCAATTCACAAAGGAGTAAAAAGTGAGGTTGCAGGAGATGCAGATATATTATTAGTACCTTTTATAGAAGTTGGAAATGTTTTAGGTAAAAGCTTTACTTACTTTGCCAAGGCAAGAAGTGCGGGAATTGTGGTAGGAGCAAAAGCGCCAATTGTCTTAGTATCGAGAGCTGATTCCCACGAAGATAAGTTTAATTCTATAGCTTTTGCATCTATAGTATCTGCTTGGTAAGGACGAATTAAATGGGGAGAAATTAAATGAAAAAAATAATGATGGAGGATGAGGCAGTAGCCCGTGGTATTATACTTTCTGTACTCATGGGCAAAGAAGAATAACCTAAAAACTTGATTGAGGAAATATCAAAAAGCACAAAATATAGTTCTTTTGGGAGTACTTGTTAAATATTTAGGACTATAAGACATTGATTGGGAAGAGATAATAAAAAATAACGTGCCACAAAAATTTGTCGAATTAAATATAAATGCATTTAAAAAAGGACTTGAGATAAACTGAGGAGGGGTAAACGCCCTCCCTTTTTTATTATAAAGAAGGATTGTCAAACATTATAGCGAATATATTTTATAGCACTGACTTTATGAACTTGCCATGAAGGAGGGGGGATTATTTTTTGTTATATAGAATTTTACGGTTTATTGCTAGATTAATTCTTGAGATATTCTATTCCCTTGAAGTAAAATATGAGAAAAATTTACCTGAGGGAGCTTGTATTTTTGTTGCAAACCATCAAAGTTTGCTAGATCCAGTTGTAGTAGTCTGTTCTGTAAAAAGACCCGTTATATTTTTAGCAAGTTCTGAACTTTATAAAATAATTTTTTTAAAACCTGTCTTAAAAATTGCCAAGGCAATTCCTATAAAAAAGAATTCGCCTGATTTAAATGCTCTAAAACAAGCGTTATCTAGACTAAAGGAAGGAGATTCTATAGGATTATTTCCAGAAGGAGGAATATCACCAACTGGTAAAGTAAAGAAAATGCATGAAGGGGCTATGTATCTAGCATATAAATCTGGAAAACCTATAGTCCCAATTGCAATATTGGGTACCTATTCGATACTTCCTTTTGGAACGTATATTCCTAAAATTAAAGGGAAAATTAGAGTGAAAATAGGAGAACCAATTTATCCAAATTTGAATATAGATATAAAGGCAGAAATTGGTGAATTGAGAGATAAAGTTATGCAAAAGATTTTGAAAATGCTGGAGGAATAATGTAAATTGAAAAGTAGTTTTCACTGTGATAAAATATTATCGTATGATTTATTGAGAGGAGATAGAAAATGGCAAGGTTGTTTGGTACAGATGGTGTTAGAGGTATAGCTAATTATGATTTGACTCCACAACTTGCTTTTGAACTAGGAAGAGCAGGGGCTTATGTGTTGACTCAGGGGACTCATAGACCTAAGGTTGTGGTTGGTAAAGACAGTCGTATATCTGGTGATATGTTGGAATGCGCCTTAACTGCAGGCCTTACCTCTGTAGGGGCAGAGGTTATAAGTGTGGGGATAATTCCTACACCAGCGGTAGCTTACCTTACCCGATTATATCAAGCAGATGCTGGAGTTATGATATCGGCATCTCATAATCCTGTAGAGTACAATGGGATAAAATTTTTTGATAAAGATGGATATAAATTGCCAGATGAAGTAGAAGATAGAATAGAAAATATAATAAAAGAAAAAAATGAGTTGCCCTCTCCTATTGGGACAGGAATAGGTACAAGGAAAGAATACACAAATTCTCATAGAGATTACATAGAGTTTTTAAAATCTACAATTGATGGGGATTTAAAAGGAATGAAAATTGTAATTGATTGTGCTTATGGAGCCAGCAGCACAGTGGCGCCAATTTTGTTTAAGGAATTGGGTGCAGAGGTTATATTGTATGGAGCAGAACCTATAGGGGATAAGATAAATGTCAATTGTGGTTCTACTCATCCTGAAAAATTGCAACAACTTGTGATAAAAAATGGGGCCGATATAGGTTTAGCCTTTGATGGAGATGCTGACAGACTTATTGCAGTTGATGAAAAAGGAAATGTTATTGATGGAGACCACATAATGGCAATATGTGCTATAGATTTAAAGAAAAAAGGTAGATTAAAAAATAACACAGTTGTAGCAACAGTTATGAGCAATATCGGTTTTGAGATTGCACTTAAAGAGCAAGGGATTAATCTCATAAGAACAAAAGTAGGCGATAGATATGTTTTGGAAGAGATGATAAAAGGTAGATATTCTATTGGTGGAGAACAATCGGGTCATATTATTTTCCTTGATGACAATACTACTGGAGATGGGGAAATTACAGCTTTAAAACTTTGTTCTATTTTAAAAGAAAGTGGGAAAAAATTGTCAGAATTAGCTGCCTGTATGGTTACTTACCCACAAGTTCTTATAAACGCAAAAGTAAAAAATGAGTTAAAAAATGCCTATTTGGAGGATGAAGAAATAAAAAGGGAAATTAAAAATTTAGAAAGGGAAATGAAAGGAGATGGTAGAGTACTGATAAGGCCATCTGGTACTGAGCCTCTTGTGAGAGTTATGGTAGAAGGAAAAGATTATAATAAAATTAGTCAAATGGCAAAAAAACTTGCCGAGTTAATAGAAAGAAAATTAAATTAAATAAAAGTGCGAAAGGTATTATTTGAAAGGGGGGATGCTTATTGAAAAAGAGCAGATAGGTAAAAGCTAAAACTTTAAAAAGCGCCTGGGCTTAAAGTGTACACTTTAAGCTGACGAGGACAGGGTTTATCGAGTTATCGGCGGGTGCCCTGCGGTTTCCCTGCGACCGATAAAAGACTGGTAAAACCACAGGCGACTGTGGCATAAAGCAGTCTGGGCAGGGTAATATCCATTACAATAATGAGAGGAGACTAAATATGTGTGGAATTGTAGGGTATATTGGCGATAAACAGGCGACGCCAATACTTTTAGATGGATTGACAAAATTAGAGTATAGAGGCTATGATTCGGCAGGAATTGCCATTTTAAATGATGGCAATATAAATATAAAGAAAGCAAAGGGAAGATTAAATGTCCTAAAAGAGCTGGTTGAAAAAGATAGTATGGCAGGTACCATAGGGATAGGACACACAAGGTGGGCTACCCATGGAGAACCATCTGACACCAACTCCCATCCCCATTTATCCCAATCAGGATTGATTGCAGTAGTTCACAATGGCATAATTGAAAACTATCTGCCACTTAAAAAATGGCTATTGGAAGAAGGCTATACTTTTAAGTCTGAGACTGATACAGAAGTTGTAGCAAATTTGCTGGAGTATTATTACAATGGTGATATAGTAGAGGCAGTGAAAAAAGTTTTAGACAGAATTGAAGGTTCTTATGCCTTGGGCGTTTTATGCAAAAACAATCCCGATATGATTGTAGCTGCAAGAAAAGAAGCACCTCTTATAGTTGGAATAGGCAATGGTGAAAACTTTATTGCATCTGATATCCCAGCTATATTAAAACATACAAGAAGTGTATATTTTCTTGATGACAATGAGATTGCCATAATTAGAAAAGACAGCGTAGAGTTTATAGACATGTTTGGAAGGCAAGTAGAAAAATCGCTTTTTGAAGTAAAATGGGATGTAGAGGCGGCTGAAAAGGGCGGTTATGAACATTTCATGATAAAAGAAATTCACGAACAGCCAAACGCGATAAAAGATACTCTAAGAGGTAGGATAGTCAATGATTCAGAAATAGTTTTAGACGATGTAAAAATTACAAAAGAAGACCTTGAAAAGATAGATAAAATTTTTATTGTAGCGTGTGGAACAGCTTATCATGCGGGTGTTGTTGGGAAATACGTTATAGAAAATCTTGCGAGAATACCTGTTGAAGTAGATGTCGCTTCAGAATTTAGATATAGAAACCCATTAGTAAATGAAAGAACTCTTACAATTGTAATAAGCCAGTCAGGAGAGACAGCAGATACCATTGCTGCATTAAAAGAGGCTAAGAAAAAGGGGTCAAGAGTTATAGCCATTACAAACGTCGTTGGAAGTTCTGTCTCCAGAGAAGCAGATGATGTACTATATACATGGGCGGGACCGGAGATTGCTGTAGCTTCTACCAAAGCTTATACTACGCAACTTGTAGCCCTCTATCTTATAGCTATGGACCTTGCAATAAAGAAAGGAACGATAACTAAAACAAAGGTTATGGAACTTTGTACAGAATTAAAGAAGCTGCCAGAAAAAGTTCAGTACCTTCTTGACAACAAAGAGACAATTCAAAAATTTGCTTATGAACATTACAACGCAAAAGACGTTTTTTACATTGGAAGAGGATTGGACTATGCTGTTGCTATGGAAGGTTCCTTAAAACTTAAAGAAATATCTTATATTCACTCAGAAGCTTATCCGGCTGGTGAATTAAAACACGGAACTTTAGCCCTTGTAGAAGATGGAACACTTGTGATAGCTCTTGCGACCCAAGAGGACCTTTTTGAAAAGATGCTCAGCAATATAAAAGAAGTAAAGGCAAGAGGCGGTTTTATACTTGCTTTTGCAAAACAAGGCAATCTGCAGCTAGAGGACGTTGTAGACAAAGTAATATATATACCTGATACACTTAAAGAATTAACCCCAGTATTGACAGTTGTACCTTTGCAGCTTTTGGCATATTATATGGCAGTAGAAAAAGGATGTGACGTAGATAAACCGCGTAATCTTGCAAAATCAGTTACAGTAGAATAAAAAGATATTAAAAAAGGTTGGAAAGGTGTATATTTCATTTAAATCTTTTCCGCATGCGAAAAAAGTGTTTCCGTTGAGTGAGTGTTAAGAGAAAAGGATAGATTAAGTAATAAGGATAAAGGGTAAAGGAATAACAAAGGGATAAGTGGTAAGGCCTCGAAAAATCAAGGTTTACGCCACTTATCCCTTTTTCCTTTCATCCTTGACCCTGCCCCATTTGGAAAGACTTTTTTCGTACAAAGTAGAGCATACATTGGGAAATTTTAGTAGAAATATAGCTTAATTACGGAAAAACTTTATTACCTCCCAGAAAATGCCATGTAGATTTTATGCGGGTTTGAGGGATTGGAAATGGAAAGGGTTTTTTTAAATTAACATAGTTAGGGGTAAGGGAAAAAGGAGATAAGGATCAAGTTTAGAAATTGTTTTTAGCGGAAGTTTTTCCGTGAAGAATAAAGGCGTTTATATCTTTTCCTCATTTGCTTATTTCCGATGCGAAAAAAGCAGCTTATCCTTATTTCTGAAGTCTTTGAACCTGTTAAAAATCTTCTTTTAACAAATATGAAATTTTGATATTATTATGGCAGAAAAGATAAGGAGGGACTGAAACTGGAGCGAAAAATAATTTTCAAAAATGGCTGTATGATAGATTGCTATGTTACTGACAAGAAAATATTAGAACACAAGGTTACTGAAATAATCAATAAAAGTGAAGATTATATCAGGCAACTCGAAGAAGGAGATGTTGGCAGAATTGCCGATATTAACGAACGAATTTTTATCAGGTTCTATATTACGGAAAAAAGTATAATAAAAGTATAATAATAGATGAAGTGCAGGAACAGGTTTATATAATATAAGTGGTATAAGGGATAGATAAGAGCAGGGTTAAGGGTTTAGGTGAAAAAGAAAGAAAATTAAGAAATGGGAATAAGTGTAGAGCTTATAATAAAAAGTGTATACACTTATTCCCATATAAATGGCAGAAACATGAAAAAGGTTACGCTATTTCCTCATCTCCTGCTTGATATTGAAGTTTTCGGATACAGCCGATCAACATCTTAATTATTTCAACTGTTTTTTCTTCAAGCTTATCATAATCTTCTTGAGAAATATATCCATTATCAGCAGCAATAACAAGCCAATGGCGCGTTTCCGATGCGCTGCCGAGCGCATTATTAAGGAAATTGATTTGTTTTTTCTTATAAAGCTGGCCGTTGCCCTCTGCAATATTTGCCCCGATTGAGGCAACGGCCCTAATAATTTGTGATTTTGCAGCATAGGTTTCGAATTGCGGAAAATTAGCGGAAACTTTATAAATATCTTGAGTCAATTCCCTTGCTTTTTGCCAGACAATTAGCGTTTTAAAATCCTTTATGCAGATATCATTTTGCTCCATCCCTATCACTCTCCCTTCTTAAAATGTTATTATTTGTTCTTATAATAACTAAAAGGGGATTTTAAAATCAAATTTTACTAAGTGGCTATTGGAACAAGGATTAAGAAAATAAAAGTTTTTTATAAAACTATAAAATTAAAAGCCTCTACCCTGCTGGTTCTCAGAGTAGAGGCTTTATTTTTCGTTTTTAAAAATGAACGGAACGATTTTGAATATGTAAAACTTTAATTTTCGTTTTTAAAATCGAAATTGTATTTATATCACGAGAGCCTCCGCCAGTCTTGCTCCAAACACTGTGAATAAGTTGAATGGTATATAAAATATTTTTCTATAAACAGTCTCCCTGAAACAATTTCAAGCTCCCTGTTTTTGTTCGGAAGTGCTATTTCAACTTCATCTCGCCAAAAATCTTTTCGCCGCACGCAAATCCAAAAAATGCCGCGCGGCGAGCAAACGAATTTTATTTATGTCAGCCTCTTTCGGATTTAGTTTTTCAAAGCGCATGGATATTTTAGCATTTATAGCATTTATATTCTAATACATCAATGGTTTTTACAAAAAAACATAAAAATTACTCTAATAAAAACTTGAGCAAAAAGCAATACATTTTTAAAAACGCTTTGACCGAAAGCATAATCTCGTTACATTGCCGATAACAAAGAATTAAGAGACGGGAACTTATTATTAAAAAAGAGCTTTCAGCTTAGTAAAATCAAAGCTTTCAGCCATCTAGGGTATCGAGTCAAAGACAATATACCTGTAGGGAAAAATAATTCGCATTAATACAAATTAATATGAATTGATTTGTATTAATTTATATTAATTTGTATTAATTCATATTGGCCCATATTAAAAGACTGAAGAGGTTGAAGAGCCAACTGAGAAAAACGAGAGCGGAAATAATAAATACGATTTTAGAAACGGTGCAATCATGGAGGCTATTTATTGTTTAGCAGTAAAAAACATTTATTATTATAAAGAAAAACTTAGTATACTTGGGATAAAGCCAAATAATTCGTTGAGGTTAGTCTAAAAATGTAATTTTAAAGATTTTTGCAATATCGCAATAAATATAGATTTGGGAATTAAGCATTTTGTAGGCTCTAAAATGGTTTTACTGCTCACGAAGTTTAAAGAAAAATCTAAAAAAAACTTGATGAATTTTATTATATATTGTGCTATGATTAAAGAGAAGGAGGGGTATATTTTGTGAAAGAGCCACATCAGATATGGGCTTTGCTGACTCCAGAGATGCATAAAAAACTAAAAGAATATGCAGTTGAGAACCAAATAGCTTCTACCCGTGCGAAAATGATTATGTATATCATTTACAATTTTCATCCTGACCAGCTTTTGGAAGATTATACCTTCCAGTCAAAGACTGGGAAGATGGTTAATATAAAAGTTTCTGATACAGAGCTTGAGTATATCAAAAATCTTGCCCAACGCTACAATGTAGCTATTAGCCGCTTGCTGAGAAACATAGTTTATACTTATTTCCAGAGTATAGAAAAGGAAAGACAGAAAGCGTAGTTTTATTAAGGCGGAATAATATTTAGGGGAGTGAAAGAGAAATGGGTCAGAATAACGATGGAGTCTTAAATTTCGCTTCAACCCTCTGGGCAGCAGCTGACAGGTTAAGAAATAATATGGAGCCGTCAGAATATAAGCATATTGTCCTTGGACTTATATTTTTGAAATATATTTCCGATGCATTTAAATTTCGCAAGGAGGAGTTAGAGTATTTAATAAAAGACCCCAAAAGCGAAGAATATTACTGTGAAACTAATGAAGAGGCACAACTTATATTAGAGGATAAAGACGAATATATGGCCGCGAATGTATTCTATGTTCCACCCGAGGCGAGATATGAGTATATTATGGCAAATGCTCGTCGAAGCGATATTGGTAAGCTCATTGATAATGCTATGGATTTGATTGAAAAAGAAAATCCAAAGCAATTAAGAGGGGTATTACCGAAGGTATACACCAGAGCGCCTTTGGATCCGCACACTCTTGGTGAAATTGTTACCTTAATTGGCAGCATTAATTTTGGTAAAAACGAGGAACTGGATGTTTTAGGGAGAGTTTATGAGTATTTTCTTTCCGAATTTGCCAGAAAAGAGGGTAAGAGAGGTGGCGAGTTCTTTACGCCCTCAACTGTTGTCAAACTACTTGTTGAAATGATTCAGCCTCTTCATGGCAGGGTTTTTGACCCATGCTGCGGTTCTGGGGGCATGTTTGTCCAGAGCATACGCTTTGTAGAGGCTCATGCAGGCAAGAAGGGAGATATTTCAATCTATGGGCAGGAATCCAATCCGACCACTTACAGGCTGTGTAAAATGAACCTTGCAATTCGGGGTATTGAGGCAGATATAAGGTTAGGGAATTCCTTCACAGATGACCAGTTTAAGGATCTAAGAGCAGATTATATATTGGCAAATCCGCCGTTCAATGACAGTGCCTGGGGAGCAGATAGGTTGGCGAATGATGTAAGATGGAAATACGGGCTGCCGCCTGATTCAAATGCAAATTATGCATGGATACAGCATTTTATTTACCACCTTGCACCGAAAGGCGTAGCTGGTTTTGTGCTCGCCAACGGTTCTATGACTACAAGCAATAATGCGGAGTATGAGATAAGAAAAAGGATCATAGAGGATAATCTTGTAGATTGCATGGTAGCACTACCACCACAGCTATTTTACACAACAGGAATTCCTGCATGTTTGTGGTTCATCCGCAAAGGCAGGGAAACGAAAGAAACTCTTTTCATTGATGCCAGGAAGATTGGTGTTATGGTGGACAGGACGCATAGAGAACTTACCGATGAGGAAATTCAAAAGATTGCACAGACTTATCACAACTGGAGAAATAAGAATGGATATGAAGATGTAAAAGGCTTTTGCGCTTCGGTTCCTATGGAGGTTATCGCACAAAACGATTATGTCCTTGCACCTGGAAGATATGTAGGTGTAGAGGATACGCGAGAAGATGATATACCTTTTGAAGAAAAAATGGCAGAACTAACTGAGAAACTTTATCAGCAGATGAAGGAAGCAAAAAGGCTTGACGAGGTTATAAAGGCAAATCTGGAGGAGTTGGGATATGGGGAGTGAATGGAGAAAGGTTAAATTATCAGAAATAGGTAAAATAGTTACAGGCAAAACACCGTCAACAAAAAATAAAGAGAATTTTGGTGATAAATATCCTTTTATTACTCCGAGAGATATGAGAGGTCAAAAATATATAAGATATACGGAAAGATATTTGTCTGATATTGGATTTAATTTATTAAAAAGTATAGCAATTCCTCCAAATAGTATTTGTGTTACTTGCATAGGGTCTATGGGAAAAATTGCTATGAGTTCAAAACAGAGTATTACAAATCAACAAATTAATAGTATCATCCCGAATGATGAATATGATCCATCGTTTATTTATTATTGTTTAAAGCCTAAAGAAGATTATTTTAAAAGTATTTCGAGCGGGACTACAATGCCTATATTAAACAAAACAGATTTTTCAAATATAGAAATAGAAGTTCCCCCCCTACCCGAACAACAAAAAATTGCCTCCATCCTTTCTGCTTTTGACGATAAAATCGAACTCAACAACGAGATGAACAAAACCCTTGAAGAAATAGCGCAGGTTATATTCAAGCACTGGTTTATTGATTTTGAATTTCCGAATGAAAATGGAGAGCCTTATAAATCCAGCGGGGGAGAATTTGTAGACAGCGAATTGGGGCTGATACCGAAGGGGTGGAAAGTGAAAAGTATAGGCGAATTGGTAGATTTTACTATAAGTGGAGATTGGGGAAATGATGAAAGATCACAAGATTATGATAAAAAGTGTTTTTGTATAAGAGGAGCTGATTTTCCGCCAATAGTAAGGGGAGATAAAACAAATATTCCTGTAAGATTTTTGAAGCGAAGTAGTTTTGAAAAGAGAAGACTAAAACATGGAGATATTCTTATTGAAGTTTCTGGTGGAACAAAAGGGCGACCTACAGGAAGAACTGTATTTGTACATCGAAATTTAATAAAACAATTTGATGAATCATTGGTTTTTTCTAACTTTTGTAGGCTAATAAGGGTGAATGATATATTAAATTCAATAATTTTATTTTTATATTTACAGTTTATTTATAACAAAGGTAAAATGACACAGTATGAAATACAATCAACAGGTATAAGTAACTTTCAATTGAAATATTTTTTCGAAAATGAGAAGCTTGCAGTAGCTCCAATAGAGATACAGGAAAAATTTATTAATTTGGTAGAGCCAATTTTTGACAAAAAGTATACATTTGAAAATTATTATTTATCCCAACTTCGCGATACCTTGCTTCCCAAACTTATATCAGGCGAAATAAGGGTAATGTGAAAATTGATTAAAGACCTTGAAAGGAGTATGAAAGCATGTCATTTCAAACACCAATTACTATATATGATGCCATAAAAAATATAAGCAGCAGAAAATATCTGCTGCCTGCAATACAGAGGGAATTTGTTTGGAGCGAAGAACAAATAGAGCGGCTTTTTGATTCAATTATGAGGGGCTACCCAATTGGTTCTTTTCTCTTTTGGAAAGTTTCAAAAGAAAGTGTGAAAAAATATCAGTTCTACGAATTTATCTGCCACTATCATCAGGGCAAGACCCACAATCAGAAAGCAGTTTTGCTGGGAGATGAGGAGATAATCTCAGTGCTTGATGGACAGCAGAGGCTAACTTCTCTTTATATCGCTTTAAAAGGGAGTTATGCTTCAAAAGTTCCTTACAGGCGATGGAATGACCCTGCCGCTTTCCCTAAAAAGTATCTCTATTTAAATTTGCTTAAAGAAGCTGGTGATGAAGATTTAAATTACGATTTTAGATTTCTCACAGAAGAAGATGCCAAGAAAAGGGATGAAAACACATTCTGGTTCAAAGTTGGAGATATTCTTAATTTTGATCCTCAGGACCCTTCGCAGATCAATGACTATTTAATCGAAAATCAGCTTGCCACAAATAAATTTGCTTCAAGAACCCTTTTCAGATTATCAGATGTGATTTTTAAACGGCCAATAATAAATTACTATCTTGAGGAAGATCAAGAACTTGATAAGGTGTTGAATGTTTTTATCCGTGTAAACAGCGGTGGCACGCAGTTGAGCTATTCCGATTTGCTTCTTTCCATTGCTACTGCCCAGTGGGATGAAAAAGACGCTCGCGAAGAAATTATAAATTTTGTAGATGAAATTAATAGTGTTGGCAGAGGATTTAGCTTTAATAAGGATTTTGTTTTAAAGACATGCCTCGTCCTCTGTGATTTTAATGATATCAGATTCAAAGTTGATAATTTTAACAAACAGAATATGTCAGTTATTCAGGACAATTGGGACAAGATAAAGGAAAGCATAAGGACAACTGTGGAATTGATAAATACATTTGGATTCGATTATCAGACATTGACTTCGAATAATGCCATTATACCAATAGCTTACTACTTGTACAAAAAAGACTTGAAAAACAATTTTGTAACCTCTGTAAATTTTAGAGACGAGCGAGAGAAAATAAAAAAGTGGCTGCACATTGTTCTGCTAAAGCAAACTTTTGGTGGCAATTCAGACTATATTTTGAGCATTATAAGGGACATTATAAGACAAAACTTAAATGGTTTCCCTGCTGAAATTATGAAGCAAAGGTTAAAAGGAACTACAAAATCACTTGACTTTGGCGACGAGGAAATAGAAAATTTGTTGGAATACGAGTATGGCAAGAAATATACTTTTTCAGTTTTAGCTCTTTTATATCCCACACTGGACTATAACAATCTCTTTCACCAGGATCATATACATCCTAAAAGCTTTTTTACGAGTAGGGAGAAACTCCTTAAATTAGGAGTAAAACCAGAAGACATTGATTTTTGTCTTGAAAATTACAATAAGATCCCAAATTTGCAACTTTTAGAAGGCAACATAAATATGTCTAAAAGTGCGAAGCCCTTTATGGAATGGCTGTATGAAAACTACAAAGATGACACTGCCAAAAATCAATATAAGGAACTCCATTATTTGACTGGTTTAGATCTTCCAATTGTTAATTTTAAAGAATTTTTCTGCAAGCGCAGAGAATTGATGAAAAATAGACTTAGACAGATTTTAGTGTCTTGAAAAATAGATTTTGTGGAAAAAGGGTGAATAATCCATGAATCTCAATCAAAATTTTGAGAGTGTGGTAGAGCAGGCGGCCATCAAATGGTTTAAAGATATAGGTTACGAATACCTGCACGGCAACGAAATACCCGTTGAAGACAGAAAAGACTACAGAGAGGTCATTTTAAAAAACAGGCTTTATAAGGCTTTAATAAGATTGAATCCCGAACTTCCGCTGGAGTGCATTGAGGAAGCGGTGCGCCAGCTGAAGAACCTCCAATATCCGAGGATAGAGCTGAACAACAGAGAGATACATAAAGTATACCGCAATGGTGCGAAAGTTACAAGACGCAACAGCGAAGGCGAAGAGGTCGGAGAAATAGTAAAGATATTTGACTATGAAAATATAGAGAACAATGAATTTCTTGTCTGCAACCAGGTAAAAATCAAAGGTGCAGGTTTAAGAATCCCTGATATTGTGGTTTATATTAACGGCCTGCCAGTAGGATTGTTCGAACTGAAAAATCCATTAGATGAGGCGGCTACAATAGAAGGGGCATATAGGCAGCTTGAGCTGTACAAAAGGGATATTCCCGACATTTTTGCTTACAATGAGATCTGCGTTGTATCTGATGGGAATAAAGCAAAAGCAGGAACGATTACCACACCCTGGGAGAGGTTTTCTGCATGGAAATCCATTGACGGTGTCAGCAGCGTAGAGGGGATGCCAGAACTTGAAGTTTTGATAAAAGGCATGTTTGATAAAAGAAGAGTTCTCGACATAATAAGGAATTTTATCACCTTTTCTACTGCTAAGGATGAAGTAATTAAAATTATGGCTATGTATCACCAGTATTACGGTGTAAATAAAGCAGTAGAAGAAACAATCAGGGCCACATCTCCTGGCGGTGACAGAAGAATAGGTACATTCTGGCATACTCAAGGCAGCGGCAAAAGCCTTTCCATGGTGTTTTATACGGGAAAGATAATAGAGCTTAAAGAACTTCAGAATCCTACAATTGTAGTCATTACCGACCGCAACGACCTTGACGACCAGCTGTATGAAACTTTTTGCAATGCAAGCGACCTAATTCCATATCCAAAGCAGGCAGAAAGCGTAGGAGACTTAAAAGAAAAACTTTCGCAGATTGCAGCAGGCGGCATCTTTTTTACCACAATACAGAAATTTCAGGCAGAAGCAGAAGAGGTTTCAGAGGTGGTTGACCCCAAGCTCAAAAAAGCTTTAAAGAAGGGCAAAACCTATCCCCTTCTTTCTGACCGTAGCAATATCATTGTTATTGTCGATGAAGCTCACAGGTCGCACTATGAATTTATTGACGGCTTTGCAAAGTATATAAGGCAGGCACTTCCTAACGCCAGCTTCATTGGCTTTACGGGGACACCTATTGATCTTGAAGACAGGTCTACACTTCAGGTGTTTGGAAACTATATCAGTATCTATGATATGAAGCAGGCGGTAGAAGACAAAGCCATTGTGCCTATTTACTACGAGGGAAGGTTGGTAAAACTTCATTTGATAAACGAAAATATTGACAGAGACTTTGAAGAAGTGACAGAAGGCGAAGAAGAAGAGGTAAAGAACAAGCTGAAGACAAAATGGGCAGCTTTAGAAGCACTGGTAGGAACCAAAGAAAGGCTTGAAACCATAGCAAGGGATATTGTAGAGCACTTTGAAGAAAGGTGTAAGGTTCTTGAGGGCAAAGGCATGATAGTATGTATGAGCCGAAGGATTTGCGTTGACCTTTACAACGAAATAATTAAGTTAAGACCGCACTGGCACAGTGATGACTTAGACAAAGGCGTAATTAAAATTGTAATGTCAGGAAATGCTTCGAAAGATCCTAAAGAATTTTTGACCCACCTATATACAAAATCCCAAATAAAAGAGATTGAAAAAAGAATGAAAGACCCAAACGATCCTCTTAAACTGGTAATTGTCAGGGATATGTGGCTTACTGGCTTTGATGTGCCGTGCCTGCATACAATGTATATTGACAAGCCAATGCGAGGGCACAACTTAATGCAGGCTATAGCCAGAGTAAACAGGGTCTTTAAGGACAAACCTGCAGGATTGGTTGTAGATTACATAGGTATTGCTGATGACTTAAAACTGGCACTGGCAAACTACACAAGGAGCACGGGAAAAGAGGCTGCTACCTTACCCATCGATGAAGCCATAAGAATTATGCAGGAGAAGTACGACATTGTTTGTTCATATTTCCACGGCATTGATTTTTCGGGTTGGGAAGAAAAAAGTGCAGAAGACAAACTTAGCCTTTTAAAACAGGCTATGGACCTAATAAATAAAGATGAAACCACAAAGAAAAATTTTTTGGATCAGTGCATGGCATTGTGCAAGGCTTTTGCCCTTGTAGTACCAAGAGAAGAAGCGATGCGTATTCGTTCCGATGTTGCTTTTTTCCAGGCAGTAAGAAGCAATATTGTCAAATACACGCCACCTAAAGGATTATCAATCGAAGAACTGGACAGTGCCATAAAGCAGATTATTTCCGAGGGTGTTGCTGCAAGCGACAAACCAATTGACATATTTGACGCGGCGGGACTTAAAAAGCCAGACTTGTCTATTCTGAGTGAGGAATTTTTAAATAAGCTTATGGGGCATGAGAATAAAAACTTGCAGATTGAGGTTTTGCGCAAGTTGTTGAATGATGAAATCAAAGCCAAAATCAGGAAAAATCATGTTAAGTATGCTTCTTTTAAAGAAATGATAGAAAGAGTTTTGAATAAGTATCATAATCGTGCTATTACATCTGCTGAGGTTATAAAACACCTTATTGATTTGGCAAAAGAAATGCAGAATATGGACAAACGGGCAAAAGAAATGAACTTAACGGAAGAAGAAATGGCTTTTTACGACATTGTATGTCAGGGTGAAGAGGCTATTTTAAATGACGAGGAAGCAAAGGAAATTGCAAGAGAGCTTGTGCGAATTATAAAAAGTAAAACCGAGGGGCAGGTGGATTGGACTATAAAAGAAAACATTAAGGCATCCATCAGGGCAACTGTAAAGAGATTACTAAGAAGAAAGGGCTTCAAAGATCCACAAAAGCTTGATAATGTAGTTAAATTGGTCATTGAACAGGCTGTATCTCTCTTTGAAGATGCTGCTTAGTGAATAAGTATTTGTTTTTAGTGAAATATGATTGTCTTAAGATGGAGTGGGAAGAATGTATTTACATAGGGTAATTATTAAGAATTTTAGAAGCATTGAGTATATCGATATAACTTTTGCTAAGGGGAAAAACATTATTGTTGGGAAAAACAATTGTGGTAAGAGCAATATTATTAAAGCAATAGATTTGGTTTTAGGGCAAAGTAATCCAGCATATGTGAAAAATGAGAATATAACAGAGAAAGATTTTTTCACATACAAGATTAAGGGTGAAACAGCAGAAGAAGTTGTAATTACAAATGATATTTTTATTTATTTGTGAGTTGCGTCGAGACGAAAAGGAGCCTTACCGTATGAGTTAATGTTTGAGTGTTCGGGGTATTATAAATATTTATAAAAATTAATAAATTGAGACATAATTCGACAAGATAATTTTTAGTTTGATGTATAATTCTAAATGATATATTTAGGAATCTCAAGTTCTATAAAGAGGTGATCACATATTAATTGGAACGTCCTGTTAACAATTTTTTTTAATATCACAATCATTTTGATGACAGTATTGGCGATATTGTTAACTTACAAAGTAAAATATGATTATAGGTTAGTAAAAGATAAACTATTTAATATTATTGAAGAGATTAAAAATTCTAACAAAACAATTGTATACATATTAATGGAACCTCATAGAGAATATTGGAAAAAAGGTTTAGTAGAGAAGCTTTTGATGTTATTATCTTTATTGTGTATTATAGTTATTGAGATTGCTATATTTTTCATGAGTAAAAATAAATTCCTTATGATTTTGGTTTTATTATTTACAAATACTATGATATTTTTGGTTCTTTCTATTTTGTTACGTATATTTTTTAAGGTAATCAATTTTTTTGTAAGCAAACTCATGTTAATTCCTATGCATCTCGGGGATATGATTATAGCGATATTATTTTATATAATATTTCCAAATGTTCTTTTACTTTATATAAGAACAGAGATATTAATACAAAATAAACTTACACCTTCAATAGGCTTACTTTCTATATGCGTTGGCTATTTTATTTTCGTAAAACTCTTAATAGGATTTATAAAGCAACCTCCAAAATATGGTGAAAGCAATAAATTGGGTTGGTTAGAATTGCTAATGATTTGTTTGTTTATTTTTTTGGTTTTAACATATCTTTTTATAATAGACTTAAGTTGGGTTAAATTTAGTAACGAGATGAAAGGAATATTTGGGATAGAGAATCCCGAACAACAATGGTTTAGATTATTTGTTATAACTATCATTCTCATTTTCTCAATAGGTGGTTTTGATAGCATTTCTTCAATTTATGAATCTTTGGTTATTATTGTGGTGCTTCCTTTGTCAGCATTTTTCTGGACTGTATTTGTAAGTAAATTAATAAGTTATAGTGATGAGGAGGACAAGCCTAAAAGTGTAGAGTAGAATGAATATGTTATTATTAAAGTATTCAGGACTGAAATTTTTGACCCATGCTAACTGACAATTTTGAAAAACCAAATTACTAGGTATTGTTGTAGATACAAAAACGGTATTACATTTAAAAACATACAGTGAGGTGGAATTAATGTTAAAATACGAATTGATGAGATTTGTTTCAGAATTTAAAGATAAAGAAAATATTATATTGAAGATATTTGTTAAACATTTTAATGAAATAATTGATGAACTATCAGAAATGAATAGGTTTTGTTTAAGTGATTATATTACTAGCATCATAAAAGACATATTTAAGGGAAATAAAGATATATCAAGCTATAAAAATGTAAATGTTGAACTATTTGACGAAAGGATTCGTGATTTTGAGACTAATAGCTTGTTGAAGGATTTGAAAATTGCAAAAGTATTTATTAGAGGAGTGAGAGGGTTTTTAGATAACAGACAGTTGTGCATAAAAGGAGATTATTGCCAAAAAAGTGGAGAAGATGCGCCGATTATTGTTTTAGAAGAAAACAGTTCTGACAACAGTATGAGAAGATGTACGTCTGCGCTAATTTTTGGATGGAATGGAGAAGGAAAAAGTAGTATAACTGAAAGTCTAGAATATGTGTTAACTGGAAATGTCGAAGAAGCTAATAGACGGGGGAAAAATAACGTTAATGAATATTTATTAAATGTAAACTCAGATGATGGAATTGTTGAAATTGAATTAGTTAAGAAAATTTCCAATATATGTAAAAATATTAAAGTTAGGCGAATTTTATATAAAAGAACTAAAAGAGAAGATGCTCTAAAGGTAGAGGGGGATCAGGATTTAAGATCGGAATTAGAAAACAATTTGGAGTACTATGAAACTCTTTTTAGCAAGTGTTTTATTGAGAGGAATAGGATTGAAGAATTTATTCTCTCAAAAGGTGCTGATAAAAAAGTAAAATATGGCAAATTATTAGGATTAGATGAATTAGGAAGAGTTGTGAAAGAATGCTGGAAAAGAGCAAATACACAATTTAAAGATGAGATATATGAATCTCAGAATAAGACTAAAGAAAAATATTTGACATTAGAGCAGCAGGTTGCTAAAATTTCAGACCTTAGAGCTAAATTTGAAAGAGACTTTAGAGAAGAAAAAATTGAAGGTATAGGATTTACAAATGATGACATTAAGCTGGATAATTTAACAGTAATAAGAGAATCTATAAAGAACAAGATTATTAAAATAGAAGATGAATTAAAAGAAATAGAAAATATTAGCCAATTAATATTAAGAATTGAAGATCTTCTTAAGCAGGAAAATGAATTTTACAATTGTGCCGATAAAGAGAAAAAGATGTCTGATAAGTTAAAACAATTGGTAGAAAAAGCATTGGAAATAGTTGATGAAAACACAAGCAAATGTCCGTTATGTGGAAATGAAAATTTAAAAAAGGGTGAATTGCTTGGAAATTTGAAAAGAATAAAGATTGAAATTCAAAAAAATAGTGAATATTTTGAAAGAAAAGACTTAATAAACAAAGAAAAAAGCAAACTATTTGTTGATGTAGCTAAGATTTTAGGAGAGTATAAAGATAATAAAGAATTGTTTGAAAAAGATTTGAAAGCCAAAGTTGTATTACAAAAACTGAAAAACAAGATGTCAAAAGACAAAGAGATACTCGAAGCAAGGAAGAAAGAATTAGAAAAAATTCAGCAGGAACTTATGTCTTTTGAGAATGAATATAGAGGTTTGCTCAACGGATTTAGAGATTTTAATACTTTAACAGCGGAATTAAATAAACAGAAAGAAGAAATGGAAAAAGAAGATCAGAGAAATCAGTTAATACAAAAGATTAAGGAAGACATAGAACGGTTTGAAAAGAATTTGGATAGTTACTATATTAAAAGACTTAATGAAGCATTATCCAATTTAAGCGAAAAAATAAAAGATTATTACAATAGATTAGAAGAAAATGATAAGTTTGAAGAAGTAATAATAAAAGATAATGAAAAAGAAATTTCAATATTAGTTAAGGTTAATAATTCAGAACCGTTGGACCCATTGACTATATTAAGTGAAGGACAATTAAGATGTTTTGGAGTTTCGATACTTTTGTCAGTAGCAGAGAAATATAATTTACCATTTTTGATTTTGGATGATATTGTAAATGCAGTAGATATAGAACGTCGGGCTAATCTGATAGATATCATTAAAGAATATATAAAAGTAAGAAAAATTCAACTATTAATTACTACCCACGATAAATTATTTGTGGAAAGGATCTTAAATTCAATTGGTGGTAATGTATCAAGGATGATAAAGGTATTTATATTTAAAGGCAAATGTAATCTAATAGAAACTGAAAAATCAAGCTTTGATTTTATAGAAAAAATAAGAGAAAGTATAGAAAAAAAAGATTGCAGGACAGCATTGATGTATATGAGAATTGTTTTGGAAAGTACGCTTTATGAGATTGCAAAGGGGAAAAAGATAACTTTTAGTGAGAAGATAACTGGATATAGCTTAGAAAGGATTCTAACAGATTTGAGTAACGATAGTAAGACTAAAGAATTGGAAGCTGCGAGAGAATATTTTTTAAGAGAAGTCTCTACACCGGATGGCAACTACAAAATCAATTGGATGATTATAAATCAAGAACATCATTTTTGGAGTGAGCAAAGCATAAACTTGGATTGTAAAATTTTAAACGAAATGTTTGATTGGATCAAGGCAATTAAGCAATTAGAAGGGTATTTAAAAAATAAGAATAAGCTGATACAAACAATAAATTATATAAAAAATAACAAACCAAATGTTAAAGAAAAAGAAGTTATTAATGGGAGTATTCCGAATGAAGAAGTTACAATACTAAAAAAATTAGAATGGTTGGATGATATGGGTGCATGGACTTCAAATGCTGTTCTCTTTGTTGAAAAGTTTGGCGACAGATTATAAATATAAACTTTTCAAAGAAAATTTAAATAGTTTTGTGTAAAGTATGAAGGCCTCCTTCTTGTTAAAAATCAGAATATCAACAAAAATAACCAAGAGGGAGGTTTTTATTATGGAAAATATTTTGACAAAAGAGTAATTAATGGAGTTTATCTACAAAAACATTATCCAAAGTGTAAGTCATTTACGAGAGTTTTAAAGACTTATTGTCATTTTTCAAATTAATTCAGCCCAAAACCGATAAAATTTTTCAGATTAAATAATCTTGTGATAAAATTAATGCTAAAGGAATTTAAAAAAATTTTTTCAGATTCCTTTAGCATTAATTTTAATTAGAGAGGTTACTTATGCAAATAGTTTTCCATGTTGATAATATTGAAGAATATTTACATAAAGGTAAAGATTACAATTTCCCTGCCCCACCAGATAGATGTCCTTATCCCGATTGCAAGTGTAGAATAAAACTAAAAAAGCACGGGTTTTATTACCGTTACTATTTAGATGGACCTAACTGTATAAAAATAGCCATAAGAAGATATATATGTCCTGTGTGCAAAAGAACTCTTTCCTACCTTCCTGATTTCTGCCTTCCTCATTTTCAGTATTCTTTCAATATGATTGTAAAGTCTTTAAAAGAGACACTTACAAGAGAAAAAACTCTCAGTTCTTTCATAAGTGACTTAAAAAGAAACTTCCCTACCATACTATTTTCAAGACAGCATATATATTTTTACACCAAAAGGATAATGAATAATTTAAGTTTTATCATATACGGATTAAGACAAATAGATCCTTACATAAAGATAACTAATACTGGTTCTGAAAAAGAGAGGGCCAGAGAGATTTTGGACATTAAAGCTTATACCACTCTTCTCCCAACGGTTTTATGCTCATTGCCAAAAATCATTTCTGGCCTCTCTCACATAATTTTAGCATTAAATTTAAAAGATTTAAATAAAAATTTTGATTTTTTCTTAGCAACATAACTTTTTCCTTTAATGTCCCCCAGGTATGAGCTAAAATTACGATTAAGAAATCAAAAAAGTAAAGGGGGAACATATAAATGCTTGATGAAAAAGCGAGAGAAGCTATAGCATTAAAGAGATTTTCACTGATTAGTCCGGTGCTAAACGGACAGGTAAAAAATCAGAAAGAATATTTTGATGCTCTTTCCGATAAACCTATTGAGATACCTTATCTTGGAATGAGAAGATATACTCCCAAGACACTTAGAGGGTGGCTATATCAGTATTTAAGAGGCGGTATAGAAGCGTTAAAGCCGGGTTATCGAAGCGACAGAGGCAAATACAGAAAGATAGACTTTGAACTTTCAGAGAAAATAAAGCAAAAGAAGCTTGAACATCCTGAAATGCCAAACAAACTTCTTTATGAGACATTGATAGGAGAGGGAATAATATCACCGGATAAAGTATCCCTTTCGACATTCTATAGGTTTTTGAAAAACATTCCTGTAAAATCTTTAGATAAAGAAAAAGAGGGTAAAACAAAGAGATTTTCCCATGAATTCATCAATGAACTGTGGCAGATTGATGTCATGTATGGGTCATATATTAAAGAAGGTAAAACAAAGAGACAAACGTACCTTATTGCATATATAGATGATGCTTCCAGGCTTTGTACCTATGCTCGCTTTTACTATACCCAGAATTTTTTAGCTTTAAGAGACTCATTTAAAGAAGCAGTGCTAAGAAGGGGAATACCCAAAATGCTTTACACTGACAATGGAAAGATATATAGAAGCAGTCAATTTGAATATATATGTGCCTCACTAGGTACATCTCTTATTCATGCTGAGCCCTTTTCACCTCATTCAAAAGGGAAAATAGAAAGATTCTTTCATACGGTGAGAATGAGATTTTTAAGCACAATAGATCCTACATCCATAAAGAGTATAGATGAGCTTAATATGATGTTTTTTAAATGGTTGGAGAATGATTACAACCGAAAAGAACACAGTAGTATTGGTATGAGTCCTTTAGATTTTTTCATGTCACAAATATCAAGAATAAATATGTGTGGTGACATAGATATGTTGAATGAATGTTTTCTCATAAGAGTAAATCGTAAAGTAAACAAAGATGCCACACTTAAAGTGGAAAATATACTTTATGAAACAGAAGAAAAGTTTAAAGGTATGCGCTTAGAAGTAAGATATGACCCTGAGTGGCTTAAGAGTAATACACCCCTTCTACTTTTTCATGAAGGCAAAAAAGTAGGGGAAGCGTATAAGGTAAATTTTCATGATAATGCTAAAATTCCTGTAGAATATATCGAAGACAGAAATGTTGTAAGCGAAAATGAAGATACTGTGGATTTTGCTGCAAAACCTAATTCCCCAGTAATATCCTTTAATGATATCATTGATTAAAAAAAAGAGGTGTTTACAATATTTACCCAATATTTTGGAATGAAATTTAATCCATTTTCTAAAGAGATAAGTGTAAACGACCTTTACATAAGTGAAGACATTGCTGAATTAAATGCCAGGCTAAAATATTTACAAGAAACAAGGGGTATAGGACTTATCGTTGGTGAAGCTGGTTCAGTAACGCTCTTTTACCAGATACAAAGAGCGATAACAGAACTTTACTATAGCCAGAAGATAACTCCTGTCATAATATTAGATGAAATACAACTGGTTTCTAATGATGTTCTTGAAGATTTGAGAATAATATTTAACTTTAATATGGATTCTCAAAACCCGTATATATTGATACTTTCAGGACAACCACACATAAGAAACAAACTAGCCTTGAATGTAAACAGTGCACTAAGGCAAAGAATTTCTATAAAGTATGTGATGCAAGGGCTAAAAAAAGAAGAAATTCAAGATTATATAAAAACAAGAATGAAAATAGCCGGAATGGTAGATGATATATTTACACCATCAGCATATGAATCAATATATTCTCTAACACAAGGGCTGCCAAGGATAATAAATAACCTGGTAACGGCTTCTTTACTCTATGCGTATTCTAAAAGGCTAAGAGAAATAGATGAAGAAATAATATACCAGGCACAAAATGAAATCAGTTTATGAGAGTAGTAGCTTTCGCTACTCTCATTTTTTATTATACATCAATTAACCCAAATTGCCAATAACAGATATTAACATATTTTGGCGGTAATGCTCTTAAAAAGTGAAAAAAATTTTTAATCAGACTGTGATAATTTGAGAAAAAATACTTTTATGCACTTAAAAAATGCTATCATAATTTGAAAATCTTTGGAGATTTAATTTGAGAATTGACACTGTCTGTTTACTTAACTCCTCTGGACATGCTTTTTTACTACTTCTCTCATATGATTCTTCTATCGCGTTTTTATCCTTCCTCTCTACTATTCATTTTTCTTTCCTTTTCTTATCTTCTTTTATTATCCTATCTAACTCTTCAATAATTGCTTCTATTGCCTCTCTACCTAGTTTGTCCGTGAGTTCCTTTATCCTTGCTGCAAGCTCTGTAATATTCATTTCTTTATTTAATAAATCACCAAAAATTTCTACTACTTCCTTAGTGAAATTTAGAGCATTTTGTAGTATAATATCCTCGAAGATATGTTTTTTCACAAGAGACACCCCTTTCTGTGATGTTTTGTTTCCTACTTCTATTTTATCACAGGGGTTGTCTCTTGTTTTTTTCTCTTAAAAATTCCTACAATAATTTTACACTATGCTTTACCACAACAACCAGCACTATTTGAAGAACTATAACCGTGAAGAAATGATGATTGCCGACGATGTGGAGTGTATCCCGCGGGAGCTTTGGAGATGGGGGATAGAAAACCGTTCAGGGAAACTGCGAAATGTACCAGAAGACATTGTAAAGCTTCACCTTATGCCCTCTGATACGGCTACTGTAACACCGCGCGGCATTAGGTTTAAGAACCTTTACTACGGTTCGCCGCTTATGTTGAAGGAAAGGTGGACGGAGAAAGCCAGGATTAATGGGACTTGGAAGCTGGAAGTATGCTTCGACCCACGAAATATGAACTATATTTACATAAAAGATGCGGACGGTATTAATTTTGAAAAATGCTATCTACTTGATCACCAAGTGAGGTACAGGGATAAGACCTTTGACGAGATTCAAAATCTCTTGGCTGCAGAAAAGCTTAAACAGAAAAAGGCAGCCGATAGTGAAGCACAAGCGAAAGCGGAGCTGATTGCTGAAATACAGCATATAGTGCAGGAAGCCCAAAAGGCTGCGGCAGCAGCAAAGGATGACGGAGAAAGCAATGCGAAGAAGAAAAGGAGCATTAGGGCAAACCGTCAGGCAGAAAAGCTTGCCAATCGGGAGAAGGAAGCTTTTGAATTAAATAAAGAACCCTCAAAAGGGCTGGCTCCTGTCGTCATACTTGGAGGCAGTCAAGATTCACTGGGGGAAGAGGAAGGGCAGCTGGGATTATTGAAGAGAAAGCAGAAGGAGGCACTAAAGAAAAGGGATGGATAAACTGAAAATACCAAACGGTACGGTGGCTGTCCCTGCAGAATATAAAGAGCAGGTAATTCCCGAATACCGAGGGAATCCCTTTATCGAAGCTCTTCCCCCGATTTTAAGTGCTGAAGAGGCTGCTGAAAGGCTTGCTTATTACCCGCCATATCATCCCGAGGAGAGGAAACTTGAAAGCCATTACCGCATCCACATGGTTCAGACTTAAGAGAAATTGCAAAATACGACGATATTTGTACGGTAAATGTTGACTTTGCAGATTTTCTTAACAGGAGTAAACAAACAGTAGAAACGGAAATGCGGCTAAAAGCGCTGCAAAAAGTTGCGGGCAAGGTAACCCTGCCTCAATACCCTTGAGATCCTGCTTTCCATGTCAAGATGAACGGGAAGTGGCTGAAATATTTGAAAAAGCCGATAGGCAACCATATCAATAAATTGTGCAACTATTGAATGTAAGTGAGGGCTACTAATCCATATTATCCATTGTCCTCCCTCAACTGCCAACGCAACTTTTCTTCCAATCATCCAGAAGGATTTAGAAAAGAGGATACTTATCCCTGGAAATTTAATAGAGAACTGTCGTATTTAAGGAGGCCGTTAATATTATTTAATGACAGTGTGTTTTGGAGTAATAGGCATTTATGTTATTGTTGTGGCCATATCCTTGATTTATGTTTAGATGGAAAATTAAAAGCAAAAAGTACGAAGATGAAAAAATTAATAAGCAAATACCAAAATATTAAAGATGCAGAATTTAATCAGTCAATTTGCAACTTGTTCGCTAAGTATAACTTTTTAATAGTAAGAAGTAAAGTTAAAAAAATTAACGGCATGAGAATAATGGATGAGAAAGGTGAATTAGGTGATATTGATGTATTGGTTATTAACCCTAAGAATAAAAAGATTTATACAATTGAATGCAAAGATCTTTCTATTGCCAGAAACCCTTATGAGGTACATCATGAACTACATCTGATATTTTATGGTTATAAAAGCAAGGCGTCTATCGTAGAAAAACATCTTAAAAGGACTAACTGGATAAAGCAAAATATATCAAAAGTATTAGATGCTTACGATTTGAAACATATGAAGGGAAAATGGGCAGTTAAACCGTTGATCGTTATTAGTGAAGAAATGATTTCACCATATCTTTATGATTCTAAGGGCATACAAATTATCTCATACAATAAATTAAAAGAGGAAGTTGAGAGTGGTAAATTTTTTCGATAACAAGTCTAAGTGGTGAGTTGTAAAAAAGTGTGTTTTTATAGTATTCCACAGTCCCAAGAGTAAAATTAAACTTTCCAAATACCCAGCTGGTTCAAGGTATTTTCTCTTGATTTGACCTGCTTTTTCTATTAGGGATGAGGGAAAAGGAGTAAGAGAGCAAGAAAACCATATCAATTTGCTTGATAATTTAGCTTTTTGCTTGGCTTTTAGGATTTTCCCAAACTGGATATTATTGCTGTGCTTAATTGCAGGCGCATGGCTTATTAATCGTCAGGTTCTTCGGGAGGAGGATTCTTTGAAAAAGATTTATAGTGAAGAATGCATGGGATGCTGTAAAGAAGTCCGCAGGTACCTTTAATAGCAGGCGAAGAGTGTATGAATTAAATTCATATACTGCTTCAATAGTAGGAGCGGTAAAGAGATTAAAAGTTTTATTTTGTTGTATAGGAAAATTAGTCTAATCAGTTTATAATCTTCCCATGATGCGTAATTGTAGGAGAATGAGTAGAACTGTGAGGTGGATAAAGTGCGTAAAAAAATATTCTTTATAGCAGTCTTAATCTTTTTATCTGTAATTGTTTTTCACCTTACTCCTACGGGGACAATCCGATTTTATGTTGCCTTACACGGTAGCCCTATTGCAGCAGTGAAAGTTAAAATTACACCAGGGGGGTACTACGAGCCTCACTGGGCGACTACAGCTTACGGATGGCAATTCTTCGTTGAGGGTTACTGTGATCGTCGATTGGGTGAAAAATTATGTTTCTTTTATTTAAACAAAAACCCTCTCGGTTTATGGACAGTTACTTCGGTTGGTACAGGTCCATGAGAATCTCTAGAGGTTAATGCACAAAATATGTTTAAGACTTGCTGATTGTAAAATGAGCGAGCTTAACCCTTGACCCATTCCCCTTAGGGGAGAATGAATGAGGGAAAAGGATAATGGTTAAATTTCTAAAGAATAACAAAGGGATAAATGGTAGAGCCTTGATAAATGCGGGCTTTACGCCACTTATCCATTTTTTCCTTGAACCATGAACTTGCTCTTTTGGAAAAACTTTTTTCACACAAATTAATGGAGTATTTGGGTAGGGGAATGACAGGGAAGGGCTTTTTTTAAAAATTAATAATAAAGGGGACTCTTAGAAAAGCATTTGGACAAAATGCCCCTTACCAACAAGTACTTTGATTTGGTGAAGGAAAACAGAAGGGATTTTCAATTAAGAAGGATAAAGTGGGCGGTTAGGGAGTTGAGAAGTCAGGGAGAAATTCCAAAACTGTGGAAAGTGTTGAGAAAAGCAGGTATAAGGAAGAAATTTTGCAAAGACATGGAGAATTACGTACTTCAAATAATTGACAAATAGTAAAATTATTGTAAATGACGTATAACAATTATGTGATATTTAAATACTTAATATCAGATCTTCTATTTTCTAGATTAACTAATGTTGTAGCAAAACTTCTATAATTTTTGGGTGTTGCATTCAATTTTGTAATGAACCAACGTATTTGGAATGCCTGATAGCGATGGCATTTCTTTTTTTATTTTCGAGGACGTTTTTAAAAACGATAGTCCTATTGCTTATAATTTAGAATATTAAAGTTAAAATTTAATGGGATACCTTAATAGGTATCCCACAAAACTGTTGAGAATGCTCTGGACAGCGTCCAGTGCGATATCAGTTGTACTATATATTATGCGAAAGCTTACAAGTTTAATACCATACAAATAATTGTAGCCAGTATAGCATACTGGCCGTAAAAGTTGAAAATGTTCTAAATAGCATTTAGAACGATATCTGTTGTACTAGTTAAATTTTAAAACCTTTTTGCCAGTATGTCAAGACCAGTACGAAGAAATTTTATTGAGGGTTTTACATATCAAACAATTGTAGCAAAGCAGGCTTTATTTTGTTTAATGTCCTTTCATTAATAATTGCAACATGTGACTTTTCGAGTCTTTTCTTACTTATAGTCCTTATTTGAGCGAGATTTATGTATCCAGTGATTTCTTTTTTGTAGTTAGGCATAATTTCAACTGGTATCTCATAATAGTCCAATTTCTTATAGCATTCATTGCCTTGATCATCCAAATATTTGATATAATGCTTACCGTTTTCTTCCTTTAGAACTGTCATTCCTCGGTGTGTAGTAATTGGAGCTACAATAGTGGTTGGTGAACTGCTATTACCCTTATCATTTTGTAAGACTACTACTGGGCGTTTGTGATTCTGCTCGCTTCCAATATTAAAACCAAGCTCACAAAAGAATATGTACCCTTTCTTGACTACATTTGGAGTCCCCTTAAAAAAAATGCGGTATTTTTTTAGTGACCACTCCAGTATTTTTTTACCTAAAACCAGATGTTCAAGCCATATTTTTTCAATTTTATTAGGTTTTGTTATTTGTGATTTTATTTTTTCTAGTAGCTTTGTTATATCCGATAAAAGCAGTGTTATTTCAGATTGCTCCTTATCACCCATAAGTATGTCACCACCTCCCTGAATGATTTTAAGATATTCTCATTGTATAAAATTATAAGTATCATTCTCCTATTTCTCAATACTATTCTTTATCTTTTTCATAATGGATGCTATAATTCCATCATCAGCCAAGGAAGGGTGATGTGTTGCATGACAGGGTAGGAAAAAAACTCATAAATGCAGCCCAGGAGATCATCTTTACCGCATGTTTAAACGGAAACGACCTGGTACAGTTCGGCAGGGAAGTGGCGCAGATATTGTTTGATTATTGGCTTTTGGAGAAAGAGCCTTATGAAATTCTTACAGGAAAGGTATAATTGAATTGAGAGTGTATACTCAAAATTGCGTTTTAGGAATAAGTTTGAATTCAATTTTACAATATCTTCAGGTAAACGTTAAATAGGTATCATTAATTATAACTTCTACTTTGTTTTGGGGGTGATTTCATGCCGCAAAATATTTTGGAAAGAATTGAATGGGAAGTATTAAGAGACAAAATCATTATTCAAAACTTAACAAGTCTCGGTGGACTTCCAAAAGGTTCCCAACGAATTGAAGTTTGGAGAGATGAGTCATATAAAATTAAAGCAAAAGTGTATGGAACCGTCAGCAATAATGATGAGCATAGTGAATTTGAAAAAGGTATAGCTGGAACTAAAGTACCAACGTTTACTGTTGAAGGTACTGATGCTACTGGCCTGGTAAAGTATACATTAAATCATTGCTTTGTAAGAAACATTCAAAAGAAGTTTGTTTGGAACGGTGAAGGTTATGTGACAAATTTTGAGGCAGAACTAGCTACATATGAGTTAAAGATTCAATATTCTAATCGAGAGCAAAGTGACTGGCATGTTGAGTGGTTTTTGAATGGGCCCGATGATTTTGAACATATATTTCCTAGAACCACAAAAAGAAGTTTTTCCCAAACATTTGTAAGGGAACGTCTATCAGTTGACGGGGAAAGTAAAAATTATTCTGGAGGTGCAGGTGAAAGTTATAATAGAGATTTTGCCTTTATTGATACAGGTAAAATAAAATATATTCTTAGTAAGGTTCCCAAAGGTTTAGGACCCGAGTGGTCAAATAATATTGGTATAGAATACCGTAGGGAATGGGGGGGAATCCCAGACCGAGACACAAGAGAAGCTATAGCTGAAATAACAAGTTTTATAATTGGCAAACATTTATTGAATATTGGTTACTCAACATTTGATTCAATGGGACAACCAATTGAACAGGTTGCTTTAAATCCATGGGGCGATAACGTGATCTCTTTGTCTCGGTCACCTGGGTTATCTCCTATTCGGTTTTCTTTTTCTGATTTTAACAGAATAGAAAAAGTTTTGAATCAGGTTGTACCCAGGTATTTAGAATTGCGGAACGTATTAAATTTGAACGAGGCGCTATGGAGGTATTGGATTTCTAATGACCTGCCTATCGGGGCAAACCTTCCAATATTACATGCAGGTGTTGAGATATTAGCAAAAGCGTGGTTCAAATCAACCAAATCAAAGACAAAGGGTGTTTATTTATCGAAGAAAGAGTTTGATGAGTTAATTGAAGATGGTATGAAAATCATTGTCCCCAAATTACAACGGCAAAAATACGGAGATAGGATGATTCGTAAAATATCAGACGCCTATAAAATGACACAAAACGAACAGTTAGCATTCTTTTTTGAGGAGATTGGTTTGAATATTGGAGAAGTGGAAAATGAGGCGTTAAAAGGAAGAAATATAATGGCTCATGGAAGTTCTAGTCAATCCGATGAGGAAATAAGTTACCTTATTTATTTAACCCGTTCTTATCAGACATTATTCCATCGCATTTTCCTAAAAATTTTAGGATATACAGAGAATTATATCGACTATTCAACAGAGGGATGGCCAGAGCGGCATATAGATGAGCCATTAGGAGGGAATAAATAATAAGAGAAAAGCCAAATTGGAGATAATAGAATAGTTGAGGATTTCTTGTGTTCCTGGTTATTTTGGTTTAAAGGGTTGTTTTATACAAAGAAGAACCTCATTGACTCTTTGATAAAAAAGGAAAAAGAAAATATTTACGATATGCACTTGCCATGCGAGATTGTTCCATCAATCTTTAACAGCAACATTGAAGTTTTGTAAGAAGATGTGAATCATTCAGTGATTTTATTAAATAATTGTCGAGATTGCTTCTTGATATTTATTTAGGTGTAATAAAAGTAATTAGACAGTTTATTGATGCTTTAACTGCAATTAATCTCAGACTTGAACTTGCGTATGCTATGTTTGTAGCGTCAATAGAATCACTTCCACAAGATTTCGATAGTTATGAGATAAAAAGGGATTATTGCCCAAAAATTAACTAATACATGGTTATTACAAATGACCAGTTGCAAATGAATTAGTCAGTTGAGAATGGTTATTGGTAATACTAAAACTGTGATAGAAAGGGATAAACGTAACTAGCAGCAATAATACTTACATGCCAATTATTAACAAGAATGTAGCATTATTATACTTTACTAAAATTTTTCGTAATTTTGGTAATAAAAGATTTTAATAATTGTATATTTTGTTTTAAAACTAAACCTTAACCCTTACCACTTATTTCCAAACTGTGTATTTTTCATTTAATCTTCCCACCCATGCGAAAAAAGTAGTTCCGTTGAGGGGTAAGAAAGGGAAAAGGATAGATTAAGGAATAAGGATAAAGGGTAAAGGAATAACGAAGGGATAAGTGGTAAGGCCTCGAAAAATCAAGGTTTACGCCACTTATCCCTTTTTCCTTTCATCCTTGACCCTGCTCCATTTGGAAAGACTTTTTTCGCACAAAGTAGAGCATACATTGGGAAATTTTAGTAGAAATATAGCTTAATTACGGAAAAAGTTTATTGCCTCCCAGAAAATGCCATGTAGATTTTATGCGGGTTTGAGGGATTGGAAATGGAAAGGGGTTTTTTTTAAATTAACAGTGAATTTATGAACTAATAATATTTAAAGGCATGTTGACATGACATTAAACAATTTGCTATTATAGAAAGCAAATCCAGAAAATTAAAAATGGAGGAGTTATTATGATTGTTTTTGAGATAAATACACCGGTAAGAGAAGTGATGGTGGATATTACTGATATGGTGATGCAGGAGATTAGGAAATCTGGCATTGTTGATGGGGCTTGTGTTATCTTTGTGCCTCATACAACAGCGGGAGTTACAATAAACGAAAATGCGGATCCAACTGTAAGAGAAGATATAATGGCGGCTTTAGAAAGAGTAATTCCTAATATGCGTTTTAAACATATGGAAGGCAATTCAGATGCCCATATAAAAGCGTCTCTTATGGGAAGTTCAGTAACTTTAATTATTGAAAATGGAAAACCACTTTTAGGAACTTGGCAGGGTATTTATTTTTGCGAGTTTGATGGTCCAAGGAGAAGGAAAGTTTATATCAAGTTTTTGAAGTGAGTTTACTCAAACCTGCACTCTTCTGGCTTTACATTATACTCAAATTGAATAAAAGAAGGTGCCCTCATTTTCATGTTTTCAGACCATTCCATAAATCTCACTTTACATGTTAGCAAAGGCTTTAACCATTGCACATTTTTTTCTTTAAAGTTATAATAATTATCTGGAGCTTTTATCTCCTTGGCAACTTCATAAAATGCTTTTAATTCCTTCTGGGATAGGCCTGATTCACAACTTCCTATGTTTATTAAATTATTTTCCTCATCGTAAAGTCCCAATATAAGAGCTGTTTTATCAGTTCTGTACCCTATAATAACTGCATTTATTACAATAAAATGTTTTGACTTAAGCCACAGTTTACTCCTTTTCCCTATTAAATATTTTGAATCAACTTTTTTGGCGACAATTCCTTCAAGTCCCCTTTTGCCTGTCTCTTCAAAAAGCCTTTTGCCATGTTCAAAAATAAAATCAGATATTTTTATGACCTCGCTTTCTTTAACTGTTTTTCTAAGTATATCTTTTCTCTCTATAAGTGGCAATTCTACAAGAGATTTGCCGTTTAAGTATAATATATCCCATGTTATGAAAATTACGGGCATTATCTTGCTTAAAAGATTTATTTTTACTAAATTTTGTTGATGCTTTCTCGACATAATGCTTTTGTAACTAGGCTTGCCGTTTTTTAAGACTACCAGTTCACCGTCAAGTATTGCTTCTTTTGCTTTTATTTGTTTATGAAGCAATGCTAAATCCGGAAACTGGTGGGTTATATCAACAAGCCTTCTATCTTGAAGCCTTGTTTTATTTGAAAGAAAAGCGATAGTTCTTGAACCATCCCATTTGATTTCATATATCCATTCAGGATTATCAAAAGGGTCACTACTGAATGCCAGCATAGGTGATATTTTTTCTTCTATCATAGTCATAGCCACTCTTCCTTTATGCGCCTTTTCTTTTGCGACCTTTTTTTGCTTTTTCTTCTTTTTTTACAGATTCAATACTCGCTTTTAGTGCACTTACTAAATCGAGGACATTGTCAGCTTCAGGTGCTTTTTGAGGAATTTCTATTTCTTTGTCTTGTATCTTTGACTCAATCATTTCAATTAACGTCTTTCTGTAGTTATCATCATATTTTTCGGGTTTGAAATCTGAGGTTAGAGTATCAACAAGTTGTTTGGCCATTTTTATTTCATTTTCATGCAAGTTGACTTCTCTTAAAGGAGGAAGTTGGTTTGTGCTTTTTATTTCATCAGGAAAATGCATTGTTTCCATGACCATATATTTTTCATCGTACACTCGTATGCATGCGAGGCTTTGCTTGGACCTGATTACCACTTTCGCTATTGCAACTCGTTTTGTTTCTTTCATAGAATCTCTTAAAAGTACATAAGGCTTTGTACCAATATCTTCGGGTACAATGAAATATGTTTTATCATAATATATGGGGTCTATTTGTCCTATATCGGTAAAATCTACTATATCAATGGTTTTAACTGTTGGCATAGGTATCCTTTCCAAATCTTCCTCATCTATAATGACAAATTTACCTGGTTCGTATTCATATCCTCGCACTATTTCCTCATCTGAAATGGGTCTATTACATACAGGGCAGATTTTTTCATATTTTATAGGAGTTTTACATTCTTTATGAAGTTGCCTAAAATGTATGGCATGGTCTTCTGTAGCGGTATACAGTTTTATGGGGATACTTACAAGACCAAAACTTATTGCTCCTTTCCACATTGAGCGCATATTTAAATCACCTCATATTTAATATTTCCATTAAAAAATTTTTTATTAAAAAAATATATATAAGCTGTTATATATGGATATATATGTTTGTTGAAATATGATATTATATACAGTATAATTGGAATTGAATGGGGTGATAAAATTGAAGAATGTAAAAAAGATACTTTCATGGATTCTTATTATTGCTATTGTTGTATTGATACCTATATTTTCGTTTGCAAGAAATCTTCCAAAATTCACTTTTGGGTCAAGGCTTTTATATAGCGGGACGTATGGGACTGATGTAAAAGAATTACAAGCCATGTTAAATAAAGCGGGATTTGATACAGGCACTGTTGACGGCATATTTGGTAAAATGACATTAAATGGAGTTTTAGACTTTCAAAGGTCCAAAAATCTTGTGCCCGATGGAATTGTAGGTCCTAAGACATATGCTGTTCTTGAAACTGTTTCCTGGGCTGACCCGATAGTTTACTCTGTTAAGCCAGGGGATAACTTATACTTTATAGCAAAGCGCCATGGAACGAATGTCCAAAATATAATAGATACAAATGGATTAAATGATGGGGATAGCTTATATGTTGGGCAAAAGATTTTAATTCCTCATCCGCCTGTTGAAGTGCCACAACAATTGAACAATGCTACAAATTATCAAGAACTTAAAAATAACATTCAGGCATTGATATCTCAATATCCTGGCAAATACGGAGTTTACTTTATTGACTTAAATACAGGGCAAACTTTAGAAATAAACGGTTATGATTCGTTTATTGCAGCAAGCACTTATAAAGTACCTCTTAACTTTTACCTTTATACTCTTATAACCGATGGAAAAATAGACCCTAATATGAAGGTGCAATACACTCAAGCTGACTATGAAGGGGGTGCCGGTTCTATACAGGCAGACCCTGTTGGAAGTTATTATACTATAAGAGAGCTTTCAAGACGTTCGATTGAAGAGAGTGATAATATAGCCTCCAATATGATTATGAGAGTTGTAGGAAGGGATAATTATATAAAATTTATGGAAAAATTAGGAGCCTATGTAATACCCTACAGCAGCAATATTACTTCTCCAAGAGATATGAGTATGTATATGAAAAAACTTTTAGATTATGTAAATGCTCATCCGGATACTGCAGGAGAATTAATGTATTATCTTAAAAATACCATATATAATGATAGAATATCTTATCCTATACCAGATGGAATAGAGGTAGCACACAAAATAGGTAATTTGTCCAATGTAGTAAATGATACAGCGATAGTTTTCCATCCGGCGAGACCTTATATATTAACTGTACTTGCAAATGATGTAGATGGTTCTGACGACTCCTATGCATATACTGTAATAAGGCAGATATCAAAAATGGTGTATGACTTTCAAAATAGATAAAAAGTTTAAGCCGGGTTTTCCGGCTTAAACTTTTAGTACCTTAAGGCTTAGAACAAAGTTTTATAAGCTATTATAAGTAAAATAACCCCGCTTAGAATCGTGCCAAATTGTCCGATGGTAAAAGAGCCTATTCGCATATTAGCAACTTTTGCCCCTAATTGTACTCCTGCCCATACAGAAACAAAGCTTCCAATTGATGTAGTGAAAGATATAGCAAAGGGACAAAAACCCAAAAGCCCTGCTCCCAGTCCGTTTGTCAGAGCATTTGCTGAAAGGACAATTCCCAAAAGGATTGCTTCCCATAAATTGATTTCTCCGGATTTATCCAAATCTACGATTTCAGGATTTTCCAAAATTTTTTTTATAGAAGTAGTCTTTGATGATATTCGTTGTATATTTTTGGAAGACGTTTTACGAGGAACAGCCAGTAAAATAATTCTAAGTCCTATTATAAAAAGCAGAAATGCTCCTACAATTAAAGGTAGTGATCCTGGCAGGGTTTTATTTAACCATTTACCAAAAAATATTCCAGACATGCTAAATAAAAAAGAGATTATTGCGATGATTGTATTGGAAAGAATACTTATTCGTATATTTCGTATACCATAGGAAATGCCTACTCCAAAATTATCTATGCTTGATGATATTGCAAACCCTGAAATGATTAGCCATTTCATATGTTCACACTCCTCTCTATCTACCTTTATAGTACGCATTAGATAAAGAAGGTGTGATTTTATTGAAAAAGCATAATATTGTAAGGTATAATTATATTGTAAAAATTTCCTGAAGGAAGTTAGGTAAGGGGATATATATGATTGTATCTTATTGTAAAGTATATCTACATGCCAATTGGGTTCATTCATTAAAAGAAAAAAGAATGATTGTAAGAAGCATTGTAGGTAAGGTAAAAAGTCATTATAATGTATCTATATGCGAAATAGAAAACCAAAATTTACACAAATCAATTGTCATAGGTTTTTCGGTGTGTGGCAGTGATGCTGTTTTAACACATAAAATAGTTCAAGAGGTTGTAGACTATATTGAAAAAAATACAGATGCTTATATAGAAAATATAGAAATGGATACAATAAATGTTTGACTCCAAATGAATTATGTTCATTTGGAGTTTTTATTTTGTGATTTTTATCACAGATTCTATTGAACTTTTAGTTTATCATAATTTGTGGACAAAAGCTTAAAAAAGGAGGAAGTAAAATGAGCATGTTTTGCTATCAATGTCAAGAAGCTTCTCAGGGCATAGGCTGTACAGTACGAGGTGTATGCGGCAAGACAGACGATGTTGCAAATCTTCAAGATTTGCTGGTTTTTACATTGAAAGGTATATCTTATCTAAATTTAAAGGCTAGAGAAGCAGGAGTAAATAAAGATAAGACGGACAGATTCCTTATTGAGGGATTATTTTCCACAATAACTAACGTTAACTTTGACAAAAACTTCTTTATTAACAAAATAAAAGAAGCTGTTGCATTAAGGGAGGAAATAAAACAAGACCTCAAAAAAGCAGAAATTGAAGTAGATGAATCCATTGAAGCTATAAACTGGGTTTATGGTACAGATGAAGATATAGAGGCAATAGCTCGTGAGGTAGGAGTTTTATCTACAAAAGACGAAGATATAAGGTCATTAAGAGAGCTTATCACTTATGGTGTAAAAGGTATGGCGGCTTATGCATATCACGCATATCAGCTGGGATACAAAGATGATAATATATTTAGGTTTATGGAAAAGGCTTTAGCTAAAATTTTAGATGACAGCTTGACTGCAGATGATTATGTGGCTCTTGCACTCGAGGCAGGAAAATTTGGCGTTGATACAATGGCACTTCTTGATAAAGCGAATACATCGACTTATGGCCATCCTGAAATAACAAAAGTTAATATTGGTGTGAGAAATAATCCTGGAATATTGATAAGCGGTCATGATTTGAAAGACTTAGAGCAATTGTTGGAGCAAACTGCTGGTACAGGGGTTGACGTTTATACCCACGGAGAAATGCTTCCTGCTCATTATTACCCGACTTTTAAGAAATATCCACATTTTGTTGGTAACTATGGAAATGCATGGTGGAAGCAAGACAAAGAGTTTGAATTATTTAACGGACCAATTTTAATGACTACAAACTGTCTTGTGCCTCCAAAAGATTCCTACAAAGATAGAGTTTACACTACAGGTGTTGTAGGCTTTGAGGGAGCAAAACACATTCCAGAAGGTCCTGATGGAAAAAAGGACTTTTCAGAAATAATTGAACATGCAAAAAGATGCAAGCCACCTGTTGAAATTGAAAGAGGAGAAATAATTGGAGGTTTTGCTCATAACCAAGTTTTAGAGCTGGCAGATAAAATTGTAGAAGCAGTAAAGACAGGAGCTATAAAGAGATTTTTCGTAATGGCAGGCTGCGATGGCAGAATGAAGAGCAGAACCTATTATACCGAATTTGCTAAAGCTCTTCCCAAAGATACAGTCATTTTAACTGCAGGCTGTGCAAAATACAGGTACAACAAGTTAAACCTTGGAGACATAAACGGAATTCCCAGAGTTTTAGATGCAGGACAATGCAATGACTCATACTCATTGGCTTTAATAGCCATGAAGCTTAAAGAAGTCTTTGGCTTAAATGATATAAACGAACTTCCTATATCTTACAACATTGCATGGTATGAACAAAAGGCTGTTATAGTGCTTTTGGCCCTTTTATACCTTGGAGTAAAAAATATTCATTTAGGACCTACGCTTCCTGCTTTCTTGTCACCAAATGTTACAAAAGTGTTAGTTGATAAATTTGGCATTGGTGGCATTACAAATGTAGAAGATGATTTAAAAATGTTCATGGGCGAATAAAGATAACGGCTGCAAAGTGCAGCCGTTATCTTTTGCCATTATGATTAATTATTAATCATAATGGTTAAAATTACACTTCCTTTTCTTTTTTTATATACTTTTCTAAATCAGTGGTATTCAAACTCACTTTTATATACCCTTCTATATCTTTCTTTCTTTCCTCAGGCAACATTTCAAAAGCTTTAAAAATTATTTTATCCTTTTCACTGATGTTTTCAAACTCTTCCCTCGATAAATATTTTGCCTCTTCTTCTTTTACATATTCTATTTGTTGCCCAGTAAGAAGCCAATCTATTGAAACATTAAGGGCGTTTTTTAACTTTATCAAAGCATTGGAAGAAGGCATTGATTTGTTATTTTCAAGGTCACTTAAATTTCCAACAGATAATCCTGTGAGTTTGCTTAAAGCTGTTATAGTCAAATTATTTTTTTTACGGGCGTATTTTATGCGTTCGCCAACTGTATCCATAACACTCCTCCCTTTCTGAATTACGATATTAGTATTGACATTTTCGTAATTCAGATATATATTTAAATATAGTTAACTTTTAATCATTATCTATTTTAACACAAATATTTTACTATTCCTACTGAATAAATATATAACCTTTGTTTGCAGGGAAAATAAGGGGGTACTTTGATGAAAAAAAGAAAGTTGACAGATTTTGGGAAGTTAGTGAATGATAGATTAGCAGAACTCAATATGACACAAAAAGAACTATCCCGGTTAATAGGCACCAGTGAGCCATATTTAAGCATGATTTTACATGGGGAAAGGTCAGGAAAAAAATATATTGATAAAATAAAGGAGATATTAAAACTTTGATTAGCGTTTTTGGCATCTTGCAAATTTTTTTTCGACAGGTGTAGTTTTAATATTAGCATAATCTACAGTTTTCGATGTCACAAAAAGCACCAAATAGCTTTGCAGGAGCTTATTAAATGTTTGTTAAGGTAAAAAAAGAGTTTTTTCTGTCGATAAAAAATTTTCTAAAAAATAAAGGATTTTTTACAAAAAAATAGAATATATTAATATATATTGTAAGTTAATAATTAATCTTAAAAAATAAATTGGAGGGGATAGTAAGATGTATTACAGGAAAGTGAGCGAGTACATATCGACAAGGGAGGAAGAAAAGAGAAACATAACTACTCACTACATAGTGGTTATGTCAGAAATAGGTGTTTTTAACGGAAAAGAGGAAGTAAAATTGCCGTCGTATGGAATAAAGATTCATCAAGAAATTTTTGATGGTGAAAAGGGGAAAATTGAAATAATAGAAGAAAAAGTGACAAATATAAGCCCTTACTTTGAAAAAGTGGACAAGCTGGCACAATTCTTTAAAGAAATGACAGTGTCGCCTCTTCATCTGTATGAAATAATTGACGATATATGGGAGGATTACATAACGGACTATGATAGACAAGCCCAATTGTGTAAGGTTGCTATTTAAGAAGGTGTTACACCTTCTTTTATTTTTTTGAAGGATTTTGTGATTTAATAGAGAAATAATATATTGTAATTAGGAGAAGTGGAGGAACTAAGATATGGAAATATTTGTTGGAACGGATATTGTAGAAGTTGAAAGGATAAAAAAAGCTTTTAATACATATTCTAAATTTTTGGAACGAATATTTACTCAAAAGGAGATAGAGTATTTTAACAGTAAAAGGAGGAACTTGACCCATATAGCGGGTTTTTTTTCCGCGAAAGAAAGCGTCTCAAAAGTCTTAGGAACAGGTATAGGTAGTTTTAGCTGGAAAGATATTGAAATATGTCACAATGAAAAGGGAGCGCCTGTTGTAATTTTAAAAGGGAAAGCTAAAAGTATTGCGGACAAAAAGGGAATAAGGGATATAAAGCTATCTATTTCTCATACAAAAACCCATGCTATAAGCTGTGCTATTGCTATTGGAGGTGAAAAAAATGATAGTGCTGACATCAAAACAGATGAGAGAAGTTGAAAAAATAGCTATAGAAAAAATAGGAATTCCTTCTATATGTCTAATGGAAAATGCGGGAAGAGAAACAGCACTAGAAGTAAAAAAGATTTTGGAAGAGAAAAATTTAAACTCTGTAATAATCATATCAGGGAAAGGAAATAATGGGGGAGATGGTTATGTAGTGGCTAGAAATCTTTATAATTGGGGAGCCGATGTAAAAGTATTTTTAACTACAAGTATAGGTGCTATTTCAGGAGATGCAAAAGTAAATTTAGATGCAATCCTAAATATGGGGATCTATGTAGCGGAAATTACTCAAAGAGAACATCTAAAATTTTTGGAAAAAGCTATTAAAGAGAGCGATGTCATTGTAGATGCTATTTATGGAATTGGACTTAAAGGAAGAATAACAGGTATAGTAAAAGATATTATAGAAATGATAAACCAAGCAAATAAAATTGTGGTATCTGTCGATATTCCTTCTGGATTAAATGCTGATACGGGTAAAATAGAAGGTTGCGCTATTAAGGCTAGTAAAACAGTTACTATGCAGTTTGTAAAACCTGGCTTATTAGTGTATCCAGGTGTCGATTATGTAGGAGAAGTTCGTGCTGCTGAAATAGGAATTCCTTACCGGTTAGCAGCGGAGATAGGTTATGATTATAACCTTGTGACTTCAGAAGATGTAAAAGTTCCAAAACGGCTTGGGGATACTCATAAGGGAGATTATGGAAAAGCTTTGATTATAGCTGGCTCTAAAAATATGACAGGAGCAGCATATCTTTGTGCTAAAAGTGCTATTAAGACAGGTTGCGGATTGGTGAAATTAGCAGTTCCCCAAAGTGCCCAATCAGTAATTCAGGGAGCACTTTATGAAGTCATAACCTATGGATTAGAGGAGAAAAATGGCATTTTGTCCTATAATGCTTTAAGTAGTGTACTTAAGTTAATAGATGAAAGTGATGTTATTGCTATAGGACCGGGATTGACTCATGACAAAGATATTTCACAGTTGGTGTATGACATTGTAAAAAATGTAGATAAGCCTGTAGTTTTAGATGCTGATGCTCTTAATGCTTTGGTAGGAAGATTGGAAGTTATACAAGGCAAAAGAATTATTCTCACTCCCCATTATGGGGAAATGTCGAGATTGACAGGTCTTACCACAGATGAGATTAAGAATAATCTTTTTGAAGTTGCAAAAACTTTTATTGATAGGTACAAAGTGACACTTGTACTTAAAGGTGCTAAAACAGTAATAGCTACTAAAGAAGGTAGCATATATATAAATAGCACAGGCAATCCTGGTATGGCAACTGCTGGAAGTGGAGACGTCCTAACAGGGATGATTACAGCTTTTTTGGCTCAAGGGTTTAGCGAAGAAAAAGCGGCAATTTATGGGGTATTTTATCATGGAAAGGCGGGAGATATCGCCAGAGAATATGTGGGAGAGTATGGAATGACAGCGATGGATATACTTGAGAACATTCCGGATGCTCTTAAATGCGGTTTGTAAGAGGGTGAGAATTGTTGAAAAAAAGTTTTTTTGTGATTGCTTTTGTAATTATATTTTTTCTTTCAGGCTGTGGAACAAAAGCGAAAAAAGTTAAAGATCCTTTTGTGTATATTAAAGAACAATTAAATAAATTAGAAAGTTATACTGCCACAGCAAATGTAGAGCTTTATAACAACAAGATAGAGAGCAAATATACAGTAATGCAGTTTTACAAAAAAGGAAAATTACGATTAGAAGTTTTGGATGAAAATGGGAGTATAGATAAAATTATTGTGTATGACGGAAAAAGAAGTTATGTGTATTTTGCAAGGGTAAATCAAGTTTTTGTAGCAGAAAACACACAAGAGATTCCTTTGTATTCGATGATTACTTCTTTTATAAAAAACTATAATTCAGGTGGAGAAATAGAAAAAGGAGAAATAGATAAATTTTATTTAATAACAGTTCCTATTTTGGACAAAAATGTTTTTATGTACAAGGAACAAATGGCTTTTTCTAAAAAAAATTTGATACCTGAAGAATTAACAATTTTTGATATTAACAATAACATTTTCTCCAGAATAACCTATAAAGATTTTAAGTATAATCCCGAGATAGATGATAAATTATTTACTAAAGATAGTGTAACAACGTTGGCTGCGAATTTTTTGGATTCTTCAGCAATAGAAATAGATGTAAAAGAGGTTTATAAATATTGTGGATTAAATCCTGTAATGCCTGTATATTTGCCACAAGGCTTTAAACTTTTAAATGTGTTGGTAAATGTTAATGAAAATAATGGAGTTATTTTTGTGTATACTTCGGGTAAGAATTTAATAGAAATTTTTGAAACTGTTGTTGACAAAAGCGAAATAACTAATGAAAAAGGATTCTTTTTGAAAGAAGGAGTGTATTATAAAGAAAAAGACAATGGCAAAAAGGAATATACTACGATGGTAAATGGCTTGCAAATAAGAATTACTGTAACTGGGGATGTAGATGGAGAAGAGATACTTAAAGTGATAAAATCCTTGAGGTGAAAAACAAGGGGGACTTTTAATGTTTGATAATATAAGGCCAACAAGAGCAGAAATATATTTGGATAATATAGCGCATAATTTGAGTGAAGTAAAAAGATGGGTGGGCAAGAAAGTAAAAATAATGGGTGTAGTGAAAGCCAATGCTTATGGTCATGGCGCTTGTCACGTAGCAAAAGTCTTGGTAGAAAATGGGGTTTGCTATTTGGGGGTAGCGACAATAGAAGAGGCGTTAGAATTAAGGGAATGCGGAATTAATATTCCCATACTCGTTTTTGGATATACTCCTTTAACTCAGGCCGAAGAATTAATTGTGCACAATATAACTCAAACTGTTTTTGATATAAACTATGTTGAAGACTTAGAAAAAATTGCTTTAAATGTGGGTAAAAAAGCTAAAGTACATGTAAAAATTGATACAGGCATGGGACGGATAGGATATACGGATTTAAAGGTAGCAGAAAAAGAAATAGAAAAAATGATGGAAATGGAAGGGGTAGAGGTAGAAGGTATATTTAGTCATTTTGCTACTTCTGATGAAAAAGATAAGAGCTATGCTGAACAACAGTTTGATATGTTCAAAAAATTATTAGAAAGGTTAAAAGAAAAAAGGATAAACATTCCTTTAAAACATATGGCTAACAGTGGAGCAATTATTGACCTTAAATATACTTATTTAGATATGGTGAGACCAGGAATAGTTCTATACGGTAGTTATCCTTCAGAAGAAGTCAAAAGACCATTGGATTTAAGACAGACTATGGGTTTTAAAACTAAAATAGTATATATAAAAGAAGTGCCCGAAGGCACTTCCATAAGTTATGGAAAGACATTTATAACTAAAAGAAAGAGTAAAATTGCTACCTTGCCTGTAGGGTATGCTGACGGTTTTAATAGATTACTTTCTAATAATTATCATGTGCTAGTGAAAGGGAAATATGCTGCTGTGGTTGGAAGGATTTGTATGGACCAAACGATGATAGATGTTACCGATATAGAAGGAGTAGAAGTAGGTGATGATGTAATTATTTTTGGAAATCAAGAGGGAGAAAAAATAACAGCTGAGGAGATTGCTAAAAAATTAAATACTATACCTTATGAAGTATATTGTGGAATATCCAGCAGGGTACCTCGAATATATATTTACAAGGGAAAGGTAGTTGGGGAAAAAATTATTTAAAAATTTAGCTTTTATAGTATAAAATTTACAAATGATTGACATCATTATATATAGTAATATATAATAAATTATATAAGTGCGTAAGGAGGTCCTAAAAGTGGGCGAAACAAAGCGAATACTTGTGAGCTTGCCGCAGAGTTTATTAGAAGAGGTTGATGTTCTTGCCGCTATGGAAAACAGGAACCGCAGTGAATTTATAAGAGAAGCGATGAAATTATATATACGGGAGAAGAAAAAAATTCAAATACGAGAGAGCATGAAAAAGGGATATCTTGAGATGGCAGCGATTAACAGTGAACTTGCGGAAATGGGCCTAACCGCAGAAAACGAATGCTTTACAGGATACGAAATGAAATTGAAAAAGTGTGATTGACTATGGTGATAAAGAGGGGAGATATTTTTTATGCCGATTTAAGCCCTGTAATAGGCTCTGAACAGGGCGGAATTCGGCCTGTACTTATAATTCAAAATGATATTGGCAATAAATATAGTCCAACAGTAATAGTAGCGGCAATTACCTCTCAGATCAACAAAGCCAAATTGCCCACTCATGTTGAAATAAATGGGGCAGAATATGGACTTAACAAAGATTCTGTAGTATTGTTAGAACAAATTAGGACTATTGACAAAAAACGTTTAAGAGAAAAAATTGGCCATTTTGACCAGGAAATGATGGAGAAAGTCAATGAAGCTTTGCAAATAAGTTTGGGGTTAATTGACTTTTAAGGACTTATCTTAGGATAAGTTCTTATTTTTTGTTGAAATATCATTTATTTTTTTATAAAATAGAGGTAGGAGAGTGAAATTATAGGAGGAAGAACAAATGAAAAAAGGTTATGCACTTATACTGGTTTTTGTTGCAATTTTAGTGGCTTTAAGTGTTGGTTATGCTGACCAAAATTCTGAACCAGGAAGTCAGCAAGACCCTCTTGTTAGTAAAAGCTATGTTGATTCGCAATATAATGAAGTAAAAGCTTATGTGGATGATAAGCTAAAAGAGGCAAAGACAGGGACAAGCTATGAGGTAGTGGAATTAAATGCTGGCGAAGTTTTAACCATGGAAGGTGGTACACAGGCAATAGTGAGAAGTGCAAATTCAGCAGTAATTGTTACAAAAACTGATGGAGTGGCAGACCTTACTGCAGGTACAAATTTAAAAAATAATGATATTATACCTGCCAATCACCTTTTGCTTTTTCCACGATCTGATGGTAGAGGAATAAAAGCGACAAAACGAACATACATAGTCGTAATAGGTAAATATACAAAAAATTAACAGCGCTGTGCGCTGTTTTTTTATGCGTTAACGAAAATTTTGTGATATAATATGAGTAGTTGTAAGTTTACATTTTAATTCTCCAGAAAAGGAAATAATAAAGGAGAGATTAACTTGAATCTAAAGAAAATACTTATAATAATTATTGCGCTGTCTTTAATAGTATCTGTTTTGGTAGACGTAAACAGAATAAAAGTGGAGAACAAGTATGACACAGTAGAAATTGTAGGAGATTTAAAAAGTTTCAAAGACCTTGCGTCTGTAACAGGCAGAGACTTAACTTCTGTACTTTCTGATATGAAATCAGCTGGTCTTATAGGTGTTGCTGTAAATGAGGTTACTCTGGAAAACCTTCAACAATCTGGTGAAATTTCTTTAAGCCTTTTAAAAGACGTAATAAATCTTTATTTATTATCTTCAAATTTAGGGAATGAAGCATTGGAAGACTACTTAAAGAGTCTTACAGATAAGGAAAGAGAGCAGTATGGCAATTACATAGTTGTAACAACAAAAGATGTAAAGATATTCAATTTTCTTAAAGAGGCTTTAACAAAAAGAGTGCCTGAAGACGGATTAAAAGTGCTTGAAAAGAGAGGTAGCTATGCCTTTGTTATCAATAAACCCAAAGATGTTTTTATAACAAAGGGGTTAGGATTTGATGAAAGCGATTTAGGACTGGTAAAGTCGTTAGGCTTTGATGTGATACCGCGAATTGAAAATTTCACAGGTATAAAAGATAAAGACATAGAAGAATATGTTGATATATTAAAAAAATTTAATGTAAAGACTGTAATCTTTAATGGGACTGATGTTTTAGGAAACCCAGAAAAGATACTGTATGCAGCTTCACTGTTTAAGAAAAATGACATAAATGTGGGCATTATAGATGTACCAATGGGTAAGAAACTTCAAGAGGGAATGAATAAATTTGCTAAGTTTGATAGCTATAAGGGGATAAAAGTCTTTGGAGTTTCAGAAGCAGAAACTCAAAAATACGATGCTTCTGAAATAATAAATAGATGGTATAGAGGAATGATAGAGAGAAATGTGAGAATTATTTATATGAGAGCGAAGATAGAACATTTTAAAAGTGCGGATTACAATATAGAACAAAATAAATCTATGATAGAAGACATGACAAAATACATAAAAAAAGTGGGGTTAAAAGTTGGTGTTGCTAAACCTCTTTCTGAACTTCATCAGTCAAAGCTTACGGAAATACTCATAAGTTTGGGAGTTATTGCCGCCGGCTTATTGCTTTTGCAGATGTTAGGAATTGGAGACTATGTGCTAATTTTATCAGGATTGTTGGGGGCTATACTGACTTCTTTAGTGCTGGTAAGCAGATTTAACGATTTAGGGGTCAAAGCAGTAGCATTAGCTTCTTCTATAATTTTTCCTTCTCTTGGGATAGGATATTTTATAGACAAAATGAAAGAAATATTGGACAGGAAGAAAAATCTCAGTTTCACATATACCTCTTTAAAAATATTTATTAATTCGCTATTGATTTCTTTTGTAGGGGCTCTTAGTATAGCGGCTATAATGGCTGATAGCAAATATATGTTGAAAATTGACTATTTTAGGGGTGTAAAACTTTCTTTTGTACTACCTTTACTGTTTTATGTTTTATACTATATTGTAAAGATATACGATGCCAATGACTGGAAGACTTTTATGGAAAGAATAAAGGAATTTTTAAACATAGACATAAAAGTATGGCATTTGGTAGCTATTGTTATAGCAGGGATCATTGGAATTATATACATTTCAAGGACGGGCAATGAACCTATTGTTAAGCCAACAGAGTTAGAACTTAAATTTAGAGACTTTCTTGAGCATACTCTTGTAGCAAGGCCTCGGACTAAAGAGTTTTTAATAGGTGACCCTGCGATTATATTAGCAATTTATGCTGCTTTTAAAAATTCCAAAGGCTGGGCATTTATTATGGGAATATTTGCTTCAATAGGTATCTTGTCAATTGTTAATACTTTTAGCCATATCGGAAGCGTGCTTCCAATTGCGATAGAGCGTACTGTAATTGGTTGGGTGTTGGGGGCTTTAATTGGCATGATTGCTGTATTTATAGTGGACAAGACCTTAAAAAATATAAAAAGGGAGTATTGATATGAAAACAGTCATATCCGGCTATTACGGATTTGATAATATTGGGGATGAAGCTGTTCTAAAATGTCTGGTAGAAGGTTTAAAAGAAAGAGGTATAACAGATATAACAGTTCTTTCTAATAAACCTGATGAAACTTCTAAAAAGTACAACGTAAAAGCAGTAAATAGGAACTCTTTTAAAGAAATATATAAAACGCTAAAACAGGCAGATGTATTGGTAAGTGGCGGTGGTAGTCTTATACAAGATAAAACCAGTAGTAAGAGTTTGTGGTATTATCTAGGGATAATGCTTATGGGAAAATTTCTGAGGAAAAAAGTGTATGTTATAGGGCAAGGTATTGGTCCAGTTGATAAAAAATTTAACAGATGGCTTACTGCAAGAATTTTAGATAAAGTTGATGGAATAGCTGTAAGAGATGAATTATCAAAAGAGTATTTGAAACAGCTAAATGTCAAAAAAGAGGCAGTATTAGCAGCAGACCTTGTGGTAAACTTTTCTGTTGGTGATGACAAAAAAGTTTTTGATAAAATCCTTGAGAAAGAAGGAATTGATTTAAATTCCTCAGAATATGTTTTGATTTGCACGAGAGAATGGGGAAATTCTGAATTATCAAGGGTTGAGTTGGCCAGTGCTGCAGATTTTATTGCCCAGGATTATGGATATAAAATTGTTTTTCTTCCTTTTTATCACGAAGATATAGAAGAGAGCGATAGGGTTGCTACTTATATGAAAATGCCTTATCAGATTTTAACTGGGAAATACGAGATAGAAGAGATTTTGAGTATCATTAAAGGCAGCAGCTTATTGATAGGTGTAAGACTGCATTCTTTAATTTTTGCGTTTATATCCTTGGTTCCATTTGTTGGTATATCTTATGACCCTAAAGTGGAGGGGTTTCTAAAATCCGTTGGTGAAAGCAGTGCCGGAGATATTAATTCTTTTACTGCCGAAGACATTTTAAAAAAAGTAAATTCAATTTTACAGCGAAAAGAAGAGTATATAAATAATATGTCTAAGCGTTTAGTTGAGCTAAAAGAAAGAACAAAAAAGAATTTTGACATATTATTTGAACATAATAAATTTGAGGTGTGAAGATGGAAAGATTAGATATATTTGGAGTGCCAATAGATCGAGTGACAATGATACAAGCAGTAGATATTTTAAATAATTTTTTGCAAGAAAACAGACTGCACATTGTTGCTACGCCTAATGCAGAAATTGTAATGATGGCACAGAAAGATAAAGAATATATGGAAATATTAAATAATACTGATTTAAATGTCCCAGATGGAAGTGGCATTGTTTTTGCTTCAAAAGTTTTTAAAAAACCGCTGCTTGAAAGAGTGGCAGGTTTTGACCTTATGTTAGAATTTATAAAGGATATATCTTCTAAAGGCGTTAAAATTTATTTATTAGGTGCAGCTTGTCAAGTTGCAGAACAAGCTCGTGCTAATTTAGAAAAATTATATCCAGGAGTCAAAATAGTAGGGACCCATCATGGTTATTTTACTGAGGAGGAAGAAAATAAAATCATAGAAGAGATAAATAATAAAGGTGCAGAAGTTCTTTTTGTGGCTTTAGGTGCTCCTAAACAAGAAAAATGGATTTATAAAAATAAAGATAAATTAAAGGTAAAAATAGCAATGGGGGTCGGAGGAAGCTTTGATGTAATAGCTGGAAAAGTTAAGAGAGCCCCCTACATTTATAGAAAATTAGGCTTAGAGTGGCTATACAGATTGATTAAAGAGCCTTGGAGATATAAAAGAATGATGGCGCTTCCTAAATTTGCCATTAAAGTTTTGCTACACAAAAGAGAAGTTGTAAGATAAGGGGAATGCCTTTATGAAAATTTCAGCTAGGAAAATAATAATAGACTTTTTGTGGGTTACGATAGGGACATTACTTGTTAGTTTGTCTCTTGACCTATTTTTGGCACCTAACAGGATTGCTCCTGGTGGAGTAAGTGGACTTGCAGTTGTTTTACGACATTTATTTGGATGGCCGATTGGAGCAGCTACATTGGCAATAAATATTCCACTTTTTATCATTTCGACTAAAGCTTTAGGAACAGGTTTTGGAGCTAAAACACTGTATTCAACTATTTTATTAGGTGTTTCTATTGATGCATTGGCTTTTTTAAAACCTCTTACCCATGATACTATGTTAGCAGCAGTATATGGTGGTATAATAATGGGTGTAGGGCTGGGCATTGTAATAAAATATGGAGCGACAACTGGTGGAACAGATATGGCTGCTATGACTTTGCATAAATACATACACTTTTTAAGTGTGGGTAGAATACTGCTTATAATAGACTTTATAATAATAACTTTAGCAGGAATAGTTTTCAGCCCGGAATTAGCTCTGTATGCTTTTGCCACTGAATTTATTTCTATTAAAGTTATTGACCTTATCCAAGAAGGTAGTGGCGATGAGAGAATTGCTATAATTATTTCTGATAAGTATGAGGAAATCAGTAAGTCAATTTTGGAGGAAATGGAAAGGGGGGTAACAGAGTTAAAAGGAAGAGGGGGATATTCAAAAAAAGACAAAAACGTTTTATTGTGTGTTGTAACTCGTAGAGAAGTTACAAATTTAAGAAGCCTTGTGAAAAAAATAGACCCTAATGCTTTCGTAATACTATCAACAGCCCATGAAGTTTTAGGAGAAGGATTTAAAAACATGTGAAATGGAGGTATTGAGATGGACAAAGAATTTTTAAAGCAAAAGGCAAAAGAAGTAAGAATTGACATTATAAATATGTTGGCAGAGGCAGGCTCTGGCCATCCTGGTGGGTCATTATCCTGTGCAGATATTTTAACCCTGCTCTATTTTGAAAAAATGAATGTAAAACCTGACGACCCCAAATGGGAAGATAGGGATAGACTCGTGTTGTCAAAAGGTCATGCAGCTCCTGCCCTGTATGCTGTATTAGCTGAAAAAGGCTTTTTCCCAAAAGAAGAGTTAAAAACTTTAAGAAAGCTCGGTTCAATACTTCAGGGGCATCCCGATATGAAATCCACACCGGGACTTGATATGACTACAGGGTCATTAGGTCAAGGGCTTTCTGCTGCAAATGGAATGGCATTGGCAGGAAAATTAGATAAAAAGGGCTATAGAGTCTATGTAATATTAGGAGATGGAGAATTACAAGAAGGGCAAATATGGGAAGCAGCGATGACAGCAGCCCATTACAAACTCGACAACTTAACAGCAATACTTGACTTTAACGGCTTACAAATAGACGGTCCAAACAGGGAAGTAAAAAACATAGAGCCAGTAGCAGACAAATTTAAGGCTTTTGGATGGCACGTAATAGAAATAGACGGCCACGACTTTGACCAAATAGACAAAGCCATAGAAGAAGCAAAAGCTACAAAAGGAAAACCTACATTGATAATAGCTCATACAATAAAAGGGAAAGGCGTATCCTTCATGGAAAATCAAGTAGGATGGCATGGCAGTGCACCTAACGAAGAACAAAGACAAAAAGCTATACAAGAACTTGAAGGGAGTGGAGTATAAATGGCTATGGCGACAAGAGAAGCCTATGGAAAAGCCTTAGTAGAATTAGGCGCAAAAAACAAAGATGTAGTGGTATTAGACGCTGACCTATCGAAATCCACAAAGACAGCGGACTTTCAAAAAGTATATCCAGATAGATTTTTCAATATAGGAATATCAGAACAAGACATGATGGTAACAGCAGCAGGACTTGCTACCTGCGGGAAAATTCCTTTTGCCAGCACTTTTGCCATATTTGCAACAGGAAGAGCATACGAGCAAGTTAGAAACTCCATAGGTTATCCACACTTAAACGTAAAGATAGCAGCTACCCATGCTGGTATAACAGTAGGAGAAGACGGGGCGACACACCAATCAATAGAGGATATATCCCTTATGAGAGGAATACCAGGGATGGTGGTAATAAACCCGGCCGATGCAGAAGAGACGAGACAAGCCATATTTGCGGCGGCAGAGCACTATGGACCAGTATACATAAGGTTGGGGAGGATGGCAGTACCAGATATACACGATCAAAACTACAAATTCCAATTAGGAAAAGGTGAAGTAATAAGAGAAGGGAAAGAAATAGCGATAATAGCAACAGGAGTAATGGTAGCCATAGCGATTGAAGCAGCAGACAAACTAAAAGAAGAAGGGATAGAGGCGACAGTGGTCAACATCCACACCATAAAGCCGATAGACAAAGATTTAATAGTAGAAGTAGCTAAAAAGACGGGCAAAGTTATAACAGCAGAAGAGCACAGCATAATAGGTGGGCTTGGGTCTGCTGTGGCAGAAGTTCTTTCAGAAGAATACCCAGTAAAGGTAAAGAGAATAGGTATAAAAGACCAATTTGGCCAGTCAGGTTCACCTAAAGAACTTTTAAAACATTATGGTTTGACAGCGGAGGATATTGTAAAAGCAGCTATGTCATTTTAAAAAAAAAACGCCAGGTTAGTCCTGGCGTTTCAGCTTGTTGACAAAGTAAAAATTTTTTAAAATAGGATATTTTGCATCGTCACTCCGATGTTCCAAAGCGACAAAACTAAGCTCGACCTTCGGGTTCCGGCAGGGGTCCGGGCACATTCGACCTCCTGTCTCAGGTGCCCGCCTCCGCCATCCTTGGCTTCGGCCCTGCCTCCGCCCTCGGCCTCGCTAAGTTTTGTTAACGCTTTGTCACAAGTCGTGCCTTATGCAAAATATCCTATTTCCGAAAGTTTGTATACAGTCTAAAACGCCAGGTTAGTCCTGGCGTTTTTATCTATCGAAGTATATGTTCTTACCTGTCGCAGAAAGAGGAATGCCTATAACAATTTCTCCTTCAATTAATTTTAACCTTCTTGCACTTACACCTATTCTATACATAATTCGATTATCTACATTCAAAATACTGGCGGTTTTAACTGCGGACCCTACTGCTATTCCTAAGTCGATGAGCCTCCATGCACATATGGGACCTGCGAATTCTGTACCTTCTCTAAAATCCCTTAGATTAGTGCAGAGATTATAACCGCAGGCACCGCAATTTAGTCCAACTTTTTCTGGTTTATTTAATGAAATTAAAAGTACTGCACTTGAACTAGCGACGTTTTTTGCGTCTCTGTCAAAATTTTTCTTTCCGAATTCTTCGCCATATTTCATCATATCCTCTTTTAATCTTATGAGGTCTTCACCGGTAATAACTTTTGTTTCTATAAAGTCTTTTCCAGCTGCTTTAGGTGCTGTTCTCGCTGATAAGGCCATTAAATGAGCAGCTAATTCAATTACCTCCATAATACTTCCCTCCATATTTTTAAGATGAATACGTTATTTATTATAATTTTGCTATATTTTTTTACTTTTTGCAAGAAAACTTGATAAAATTTTATCAGACAGCTATAATAATCTGAATCTTATTAAAAATCAAAAAAAAGAGAGAGCAATTGCTCACTCACATTTTTTCAAACATTAGGGGGCTATAAATATGGCAATTATATTAACATGTTATAGCTGAAGTTCCAAGGTACTCACTGACAATTTTCATAGCGCAAAATTTTCCGCACATACTGCAAGTTTTGGCTGTAGATATGTTTTTGTTGACGCGATATTTAAAAGCTTTATCAGGATCTATAGAAAGCTTTATTTGCTCATCCCACTCTAAGGCTTTTCTTGCTTTGGCCATAGCCAAATCTTTTTCTCTAGCCCCCTTTATGCCTTTTGCTATATCCGCGGCATGGGCAGCAATTTTTGCTGCAATAACGCCTTCTTTGACATCTTCCTTATCTGGAAGCCCGAGATGTTCAGCGGGTGTAACATAGCAGAGGAAATCAGCACCAGAAGCTGCTGCAATTGCTCCTCCGATTGCTGAAGTTATGTGGTCATAACCAGGAGCTATATCAGTCACAATAGGGCCAAGCACATAAAAAGGAGCATTATGACAAAGCTGTTTTTGAAGTTTTACATTTGCTTCAATTTGGTCAATTGGCACATGTCCAGGTCCCTCTACCATAACTTGGACTCCTGCTTCGCGAGACCTTTTGACAAGCTCACCAAGGATTATAAGTTCTTGAATTTGTGCTGCGTCTGTAGCATCTTCAAGACAACCTGGACGTAGTCCATCTCCTAAGCTTAAAGTTATGTCATATTTTTTAGCAATATCAAGGAGCCTATCAAAATGTTTATACAAAGGATTTTCTTTGTCGTTATGGAGCATCCAAGCAATTGTAAAGGAGCCACCGCGGCTTGCTACATCCATCACTCGGCCGTTGTCTTTAAGCTTTTTCAATGATTCAGATGTTAGACCACAGTGGACTGTAATAAAGTCAACTCCGTCTTTTGCTTGTTCTTCTATAACTTCAAAAATAAATTCTTCAGGCATAGCTACAATGCTGCCGTATTTGGTTATAGATTCTACAGCTGCTTGATACATGGGGACAGTACCTACAGGGACAGGGGAATTTTCAAGTATTTTTCTACGAGATTGGTTAATGTCGCCCCCTGTGCTTAAATCCATTACCGCATCTGCTCCAGCTTTTAAAGCTACTTTTAACTTTTCAATTTCTTTTTCAATTTCAGGGTAGGCATCAGATGTTCCAATATTAGCATTTACTTTTGTCATTAAACCTTTTCCTATGCCTTTGGGAATAAGATTTTTGTGATTGACATTTGAGGGTATGACTATCTCGCCTTTTTTAACTCCTTCTAAAATAAATTCTTCGTCAACTCCTTCATACTCTGCAACTATTTTCATCTCTTTTGTAACAATACCTGAAAGGGCGTATTCCAATTGTGTCATAATAAAAACCTCCTTAAAAAAAATAAATAAACCATGGGGATTATAGCCATGGTGGATGACCACATCCCTACGCAGGTACTAACCTAACAGGTTCGATGGGTTAAAAGGCAACACCTTTTTCTCAGCCGGTTACGCCGGCACCCCATGTGGCAAATATTAAATTAATCGATAGGGTATAAAATATTACATTACTATTATACCACTAAAAAAAATCGGTGTATATTAAAATTTTAATAAAAGTTTTACGGTTATTAATAAACTTTTTTGTACAATTTCGAGGCTCACGCTTTTTATATTAAAGTACATGCCCATGTGTCTAAGTTTAGAGTGGAAAAAGGGAGTTTCAAGCTAAAATAAGGGCTCTCACCTTCATAGGTGAGAGCAATTTATAAAATTTTCTTTTAATCTTTCATTATAGAATCTTTTTCAATTCTTTTAATAGGAAGTTTAATGACAAATTTGGCGCCTTCACCGTATTTGCTCTCAACTAAGATTTCGCCATTGTGTTTTTTTACAATTATATCATATGTGATGCTTAATCCCAATCCTGTCCCTTCTCCGATAGGCTTTGTTGTATAAAAAGGTTCAAAAATTCTGTTCAGGTTTTTCTCTTCGATCCCTATGCCGTTATCTTTGACTTCTAAATATACATAATTTTCATCATTATAAGTTCTTATTTCGATGATTCCTCCGCTGTCAATACCTTTCATTCTGATAGCTTGAGCGGCATTCATAATTATATTTAATATAGCTTGATTTATTTCCCCTCCTATTGCTGGTATTAAAGGGATATTGCCAAGGTCTTCACGAATATTTATGTCATGTTTCAGATTACTTTTTGCTATAAGTAAAGTAGTTCGTATTCCTTCATTCAGGTCATATTCCTCGAAATTGTTCAATTGGTCAATATGGGAGAAGGACCTTAAAGCATTTACTATATTTTTCACCCGTTCAAGCCCGATGTTTGTATCATGGAATAATTCGGACAAGTCTTCTAATATAAAGTCCATTTTGTTTTTTTTCTCAAAATTTTTAATATGTTCGATTTTCAGTTTCGCTTCTTCAAAGTTTAAGCTTTGATAGGCAGATATGAAATCTTTATAATATAGTAAAGTTTCTTTTAGTACGTTTGCATATTTTTGCAATACTTCAAAATTACTCATAATGAATCCCAGTGGGTTATTGATCTCATGAGCAACTCCTGCAGCCAATTGGCCGATTCCAGCCATCTTTTCCTGTTGTATCAATTGTGTCTGAGTTTCGTTTAACTTTTTTATTGTTTCCTGTAACTTCCTATTTTTTTCTTCAAGTTTTTGAGCGAGTAACTTCTTTTCGGTGACATCTTCCTTGACAGCAATAAAATACTTTATAGAGCCGTTTTCATCTTTTAATGGTGATACAAGAGTCGAATCCCAGTAGAACTCTCCATTTTTTTTCTTATTGTAGAATTCTCCACTCCATTCTTTACCCGACAATATTGTATTCCAAAAGTTGTAATAGAACTCTTTTGTGTGTTTTCCTGATTTTAAAATGTTAAGATTTTTACCTATGACTTCCTTGTAAGTATAACCTGTGACTTCAGTAAATTTGGGATTTACATATTGAATGGTTCCATTTATGTCCGTAATTACGACCGAGACAGGGCTGTGTTCAACGGCGCTCAACAGTTTGTGTATTTCTTCGTCTGCCAGCCTTCGTTTGGTAATTTCTTCGTAAATCGTTTGTCTGTATTGTTCCAAAAGGGTTTCCATATTTTTGTAGAGTATGCTGTTTTCTATGGCTACTGCAGCTTGGCCCGCCAATGAGTGAATAATCATTTCATCATTGAGGCTAAATGGGATAATGATATCGCCCTGCTTTTTATTGATCAACTGAATTACTCCCAATACCCTGTCTTGGTGGTCCTTCATAGGTATTGTAAGAATTGATTTAGTCGTGTAGCCCGTGAGATTATCAAATTTTCTGTCAAATTGATAATCAGCGCCTTCTGGTATGCAGTAAGCGTTATCAATTCGAAGGGGCTCTCCGGATATTACGGCGTAGCCAACAATGCTGTTTTTTGAAATCGGAAATGTCATTGATTCCAAATTTAGTTTTATGCTGTTGTTCTTAGCTATTATGAATTTTAGCATTTTGTTTTTAGCGTTTTTATCATAATAGGACCACTCACCGCTATCGCTGTCTATAATGGCATATATGGTCACGGCATCTGATGAGGTCATGTCCATACAGGTCTCAATGATTAATTCCAGCAATGTCATGAGGTCTTTTTCAGATGATAGTTTTTTTCCAATATCATAAAACCTCTTTATTTCATCTTGAAAAGAGAGGAGTTGAGCCTTGCGGTTCAATTCACGTTCCAATCTTATCAGAAAATTACTTATTTTGTATATATCGTTACATTCCAATACATCGTATATAAAGGAACTTTTCTCATAGGTGCTTACATATTCTTCAAACAGTACTATGCAGAAGTTGTTCTCGAGTTCAAGTATAGAGGATAAACTGTCGGTTATTTTGTCCAACAGCATATTGTCTATAAAAATGACATTAATAGTCTTTTCGTTAGACATCAGTTCTTTTTGCAGCTCTGATACATCTGACAATACCAGTGTGTTTTCATAGTTTTGTTCGATTATAGTGAGAAAATTTCTATATTTTTCGGCAGATTCGATACAAACTAGCGTTCTAAAGGTATTCACAACTTACTGCACCCCGCTTCCGTTTGGGATTGTGTTTTTTATAAATAATTTATAATAAAAGCTGCTCCTGGTATAAGAAAATCCATTAAAAGCCCAGTATAAAAATAAGCTGGAGTAATTAAAGGATGCCAGTATCTATAATAATATACAGTTTTGGCTGCAAGAATTACCAAAATAATTAACAGTAATGGTTTCCCAAAGTACAAGGAAGAATAAAGTGAGGAAAATATAAGGAGCCTTGTTATGATGCCTGCAACTTTTTCATTTCCAATTATAAAAAAACTTTCCTTAGAGGAAGGAAACATTAATCTGAGTATGTATTGAATCAGTATAGATGCAGCAGATGTTATTAAAACAAGAGTGATCAGAAGGCCGGGCAACTCCTTAACAACAGGAAAATAGAAAGGCTCTCCTTTGTAAAAAGTTGAGATTAACCAGATAATTAAAAGGTGTAAAGACTGGTCTGCCACAAAATAAAATAAAGAATGTAAGGGACTTTTGCAAGGCAGTTTAAATTTATAAAAATCAATGATAAAATGAAGAACACCGTTTATAAGCACCAACCCCATGATGAGAGTGCCAAAAGGAATCGCAAAAACGAGCATACAAATTGTTACAATGAAAGCATGGTAGAGATTCCATTTCCAATTTTTAGCTTTATTTTCTGCGATGGTATCTGTCTGAAAAGTGAAGTCTCCCAGCAAATGGCCTAACAGTAAATAATCGAAGCACATAGTCACACCTCATATTTATTTCATGAATAAAGGCTTAAATGGTATATCTATTTATTCGTTTCTAAACAAGTAGTATCAATAGAAAAATAGAAGGAGGTAGGCCACCTCCCAATGTTATCATTGCTTAGTATTGGGCAAAGCAATATCTAGAGAAATGTTCCACAGTAAAGTGCTTGTGTTTGTAATTTACGTAGATGTTTTCTCCTTTTGCTACATCATACAACAATCCTTTGTAATCATCTACTCTAATATGTACCTTCTTGATGAAATGTGGTGTGTCCGGTGAAAATTCGATGTATCCTTTTCCATTTTCAGCATAGATTTTAACCTCGAAGGTTACTGGCAGTTTATCAGCTTCAAGCCAATCTTTCTTAAATTCAACTTCTATAAAACCTATCTGATATCTACCGCCGTCCTGGGTAACCGTTATGGTATCTTTATAAATTACAGGTTCTTCAGCTGCAACAACGGATTGATTTGTAACTACAGCTTCGGATTTTTCAGCTGCAACAACATGTGAACTTGTAAATAAAAGCGCAAACACCAAAGCTAATAACAGTACTCTTTTTCTCATGGATTTCACCTCCTTCTTCTTTAGAATTGTTTTTGCGTTGAATAATAAATAAGGCACCTATGGGTAATCCCCAGGCGCCTAAAATTTTTTCAGCAGTATAATTAACTGCAATTATAATGTTTCGGCAGCCTGGCGATCATAGGAATATTCATTCCCTTAGACCCATGGCTTTGCGACCTTACCTTTCGATAAGTGTGCCCTTATCGACATTGTATTATTAAATTTTTGTTATTTATAAAATAACACGAAAATAGTTATTTGTCAAGATTAAGAAAAAAAAAAAAAAAACTGCTTTTTCTTCTAATATATTCATTTTATCTTTCTTTCCACACTGAAAAATTTCGCAAATTCTGCTATAATGCGGTTGGTTATTTTCTTTTTCCTCATGGTATTGTTTTTTTACCTGTGTAAGCTGATTTAATATATGTTATAATTAAATTAAACGGTGTAAAGTTTGAGGACATGACGAGACAAGAAAAACGGGGGTATATTATATGATATGTTTTAATTGCGGATACAAATTACCCAGTTCTGATAGTAAAGAGTGTAGCTTATGCGGCATGAAATTTCCTTTGAAATGCAAAGTGTGTGGTTCTCCGAACCCAATGATGGCAAAGTTCTGTTTCAACTGCGGTGCAAAAATTGGCAGTCAAGGCGAACGGAGCTCCATACAAAATTTTGATATACTGCCAGAGAGCAGAAAGAATGTAGCGGTTTTGTTTGCAGATGTATCGGGCTTTACAGCACTATCTGAAAAAATGGACCCCGAAGAGGTTCGCGGAATAATTAATGATTGTTTTGATTATATCACAAAACCTGTTTATGAGCTGGAAGGCACTATAGACAAATACATAGGAGATGCTGTAATGGTCCTTTTCGGTGCCAAGTATCCTCATGCCGACGATCCCATAAGGGCTGTGGTATGCGCAATGAAAATGATGGAACTTATAAATAAGTTTTCGAAAGAAGTACTTCACGACAAGGGAGTGAACCTCAGCCTGTCGATTGGAGTAAACTACGGCCTTGTGGTCACAGGAAGCGTGGGCAACTATTTTGACAAAGATTATACGGTAATTGGTGATACTGTAAATACGGCCCAGAGGCTTCAGTCCAGCGCAGCGAGGGGAGAAATCCTTGTCTCCCAATCGGTTTATGAAGCCACAAAAGATGTGATCAACTATTCGGATCCAAGGGAGATTGTGGTCAAAAACAAAGAGAAACCTGTAAAATGCTATGTTCCTATTGGTATTGCAAAAGATTACGGTAAAGATGATATTCAGCTTGTAGAGCGGGACCATGAAATAAATTTGCTCAATACCATTTTTAGAGATGCTCAAAATTCTAAGGTTATATTCGTTTTAGGCGAGGTGGGTATTGGCAAGACAAGCCTTATAAAAAAGTTTACATCAGATTTAGATAATAATATAAAGAGGATATGGATAGATAGTGACCCTACCTACCAGAGAAAAGCATACCATTTGATTTCCAACATTTTATACAATGTGATCGATGTCAGTCCGGAAACCGATAATAATACAAAAAAAGCCAGACTTATGTCCTACGTAGGTTATATTTTGAAAGGCCGTAGCAAAGATGAAGTTCAGAGGAACTATGACTTTTTAGCCTTTGTTATGGGTTTGGACAGAAGCAAGGATTTTCAGGATATATTGAATTCTATGGAATACCATGATATAAAAAGAGAATTAATAAACCAGCTTTCTATATTTATAAAAGGTCTTTGCATGAATCAGCAAGTTGTTTTTATAGTAGATGACATACAATTTGCAGATTCCGTGTCTGTTGACATATTGATAGAACTGATAAAACTACTGTCTGAGGTAAAAACCACCTTCATTTTCACCTCCACTTATGAAATAGAAGCGTTTAATACTATAAGTCCCGATAGAATTTATACCTTGAAGCTTAAAAAACTAAGCAAAGGAGGGGTCAGCTTTCAAATATGCCAGCTACTTGGCTGCAAAAATATTAATGGAGGCTTAAACGATGAGATATATCAGCTTACGAACGGCAATCCGCTATATGTAAGGGAGTTTGTTAATGCTGCCAAAAGGGAAGGAAAATTTGTAATCAAGAATAATACCGTTTACTTTAACTTGCAGGGAGTAATTTCACTGCCACGTAATTTGGAAAGCATTATTTTATCAAACCTTTCGGGACTGGATGAAGCGACCACAAGGTTTCTGGAGGCTGCTTCGGTAATAGGAAAGGAATTTAACTTATCCTGGGTAAGAAGTTTGCTGGATGTTGATGAGGATGAAATGGAAAGACTGATAAAACTTCCAGTTCAATTGAATATAATTTCTCCCAAATCTGTTCGAATTACTTCGGGAGCAGTTGACAGGGTCTACATGTTTGAAAGGGATACTGTCAGAGAGGTTATATACAACAGTATCTTGAACAAAAATAGACAATATTACCATAGAAAATTGGGGGAAATGATAGAGTCGAGGTATAGAGGGGAACTGGAATACTTTTATGAAATCCTCTGTATGCATTTTGAAGCGGCAGGATTAAATAAGAAGGCGGAGGAGTACTATCGAAAAACTGCCGAGAAGTATAAAAGAGACTTTAATTACGACAGCGCCCTGGAATACTACGACAGGTATCTTCAGGCGATAAAGAATGAAGGCGATGAGCCGAGTGATTCAAAGGCTTTACATGCATATATGGATATCGGAGAGATATACTTTTTAATGGCCGAGTATGACAGGGCTCTGGAATATTTAAATTTAGCCTTAAAGATCGCTGAAATGGCGGATGATATTTATTCAATAAAGCTTATGATTGCGAAAGTTTATGAAGAAAAGGCCCAATATAATGAAGCACTAAAAATAATTGAAGAAATTGAACATAGGATAAGGCAGAACAGCAGCCTATACGGGAAGCTGCTTCAGCAGAAGTGCAGCATTTTTCAAAAGCAAGGAAATCCAAAAGCTTTGGAAATAGCAGAGAAATCTGAAGAAATTCTGCTCAGGAACAAAGACTATGAAAATCTTTCAGAGACTCTTAACCGGACGGGGATACTGTATTACACTAGAGGAGACATGGAAAATGCTCTTTTTTATCTGAATAAAGCCTATAATTACGCTGAGAAAATAAATAATTTTAGAATAATGGCCAATGAATCCATCAATCTGGGGATTGTTTTTTATACGATGGGAATGATATCAAAAGCTCAGGAATATTTTAACAAGTCCATTGAGCTTTCAAAAAAGATATCAAACCTTGCAAATTATATATCCAGCAGTATTAATTTAGGGATACTATACTTAGAAAAAGGATTATTTAGAAGGGCTGAACAACTATTTATGGAGTCTATAAAAAAAGCATATCAAATATCATCAATGTATAAATTGTGTGTTGCTCAGTTGAATATGGGAGATTTGATGTATGAAATTGGAGATTTTGCTAAGGCCTTCGAATATTATAACAAATCTCTGGAGATAGCGGAAAGCCGAGGGCTGCCGGTTGAAGCGGCAATCAACTATTTAGGTATCGCAAGACTGAATTTAAAACTTGGAAACTACGAAAAGGTTCCAGGTATGCTGGAAAACGCATATAAGATATTTACAGATGCTGAAGAAATATCCTATATTAGCGATTACTATAGATACCGCAGTATATACGAACTGCAAAGCAATAATCTGGATACTGCTTTGGAATATTGTAATAAGTCTATATCTGCAGCGATGGAATCCAGGAACGATATGAAGAAACTAAAAGCGTTGCGCCTTAAAGGCATCATATTGGCGAATATGGGAGACTATGCTGAAGCTTTACAAATGTATGAAGAATCCATACAACTTGCTTTACAGTTAGAGTCTGACTATGAGGCGGCCAAAGGGTTTTACAGAAGGCATTCACTTTTTTACGTTTTGAAACGGTATGAAGAAGCGAGACAGGATCTGGAAGAGGCGAGAAAAGCAATAGGCAGGATTGACAAATGCAGATGGACACAAATCATCCAGCAAAGTAACTATTCTAATTGATGGATGTTGTAGATTTGCTTTTGGGTGGGGTATAGAATGAGTAAGACGTTATTGTTTGTAGATGATGAGAAGCAAATATTAAAAGCAATTAGAAGATTATACCTTGATAGTGATTATTGTGTTTATACAGCAGATAGCGGAGAAGAAGCGCTTAAAATATTGGATAATACAAAAGTTGACGTAATAGTGGTCGATATGAAGATGCCTACAATGGATGGGTATGAACTGTTGAAAAGAGTGAAACAAAAGTATCCTTCTACTATAAGGCTCATTTTGAGCGGCTACGCGGAGGAAAAACTGTTTAATGACGCTTTACAGAATAATTTAGCAAAATTGTACATGTTTAAGCCTTGGGACAATGAGAATTTTATTCGGACAATCGAACAGGTAATAGGGGCAAGAGAGATACTCAATAGTGAGGAAACGCTGAAAGGTATAAGCTCAATCATTGGTACTTTAAGAGAAAAAGGTCTTTATGAGGGTTTAAGTTTTGCGCTAGAACAAGTAAGAGATACTCAAAAAGCACTAAAAAAAGTAGCTGAAGATAAAAGGCTGGAAAGGGATACATTAGATATTGTGAATTCTTCTTTTTGGGAAGCACAGGTTGGCTCAATAGAGGAAGCCACCGGTCGCTTAGGTGAGTTTAATATAAAGAATATTATTTTAGCTGCCGTAATATTTGGATATATCAACAAAATTAACCCGAGCGTAAACAAAGAGCTTTTGATTAAGCATGCAACGCTTACTAACAGGATAACGGATTTAATTTATAGGCGCCTGTTAAAGAAGAATTTAAGCGATATATATTTAATTGCAGGATTGCTTCATGATATTGGAAGATATGCTGTTTTGTCTATATTTACAGATGATAATGATGAAGTGAAAGCAAATATGCAGACCTTACACCAAGAAATCGGAGGGTATATATTAGACCATCTTGACTTTACGTATCCTGTTATAGAATCGGCACTATTCCACCATTCTCCATCAGACAGTAGGGTGATATACAGGGAAATAGTGTCTGTGGTACATATTGCGGACTATTATGCAGGAAGATATTTAGGGGAAAATTTAGAAATTGATTTAGACGCAGGTGCATTTGATTTTCTTGGTATCTGCAAGGAAGACTGCGATAAAGTAGTTGACGAAATTCATTAAGGTATTTAATGCTGCCGGGAAACTGCAATTTTTCTTAAAAATACAGTGTTGGAGGGAGCTATATATGAAGGGCAATTCAGTTTTGTTTGTGGATGATGACAAAGAGATACTCAATTCACTAAAGAGGGGACTTATTGACGAGGATTATACATCCTTTTTTGCTATGAGTGCAGAGGAAGCCCTTGCAATAATGGAAGAAAATGAAATAAGTGTCATAGTTACGGATATGAGAATGCCCGGAATGGATGGTCTGCAGCTTTTAAAAATTGTCAAGGAAAAGTACCCAAAGACAGTTAAAATTGTATTGTCGGGTTATACCCAGCTGCCTCAGATATTGGCTGCAATAAACCAACTCGATATTTTCAAATTTATTACAAAACCGTGGAAATTGGAGGAAGAATTTAAAGTTATAATAAGACAGGCAATAGAATATTACAATCTTGAGCGGGAAAAGGAGATGCTTAAGGAAGCGCTTGAAAAAAGAAATATATTATATCAGAATATCCTGAAATCAACAAATGAAAAGCTTAAGCAAAATAAAATGGATTTAGATAGTATAAGGGAGATAAGCAAATTTGTATTTGCTATTCTAAAACAAAAAAGCGGACTGGCCGGTAATTCCGATATGTTGGATGCAATTCAAGTAATTGAGGATTTGTACCTCGAATACCTGAAAACATTACCGACAAGCATTGTGGATTGTGAACCGAAAAAACTTGAAGCAGATTTAAAGAACTGGTTGCATAACAGGAAACTGAATGATTGGATAAATATCAAAGTAAGCGATGATAGTTCTGCTAGGCCTAGAGGAAACTATATACTGATATTTTATATTGTGTCTTCATTAGTCAAGTATTTACTACAATATGTCAAAGAAACCGTTTTGGACTTGTCTATCAATTTAGAGCATAGCATTCTAATCATTATAATATCGGTTAACAAAGAAGGTCATAATCTTAAAACTGATTATAGGAGTGTTTTGACTGAAAGCGAATTCTTATCATTTTTGAATGCTGTTTGTCAGACAATAGACTGTAGTATGTCCATACAAGATCTTAATGAAAGCTTTTTTATAGAGCTGAAATACCGTTCCAATAACTATGAAAAGGGCCATATCGATGGATAAAGATAATTTTGAAAAACTGCGTAAGGATCATATGAATAAATTTTTTTAGATTAGGAGAGTGGCTACAGATATGGAAGGATTGAAAGAGAAAGTCATTTCTTTTATCGAGAGGATTAAGGAGGAAATTTTTGAAGTCGCCGATGAGATATATAAAAATCCAGAGCTTGGAAATCAAGAATTTAAAGCTTCAAAACTGTTGAGGGAAAAAATAAGTGCTTATGGTTTTTTAGTAAATGAAGTCGAAGGACTGCCAACTGCTTTTTTAGCAAGAAAAAAAGGCCAAAAACCCGGTCCCAAAATAGCCTTTCTAGCTGAATATGATGCTCTTCCGAAAATAGGTCATGCTTGTGGACATAACCTTATTGCAGCTGCAAGTTTCGGAGCCGCGGTGGCTTTAGGAGCGTTGGCTGAAGAGCTTTCCGGCGAAGTGATACTAGTAGGATCTCCTGCAGAAGAAACCGATGGTGCGAAGGTGCTATTGGTAGAAAGAGGTATTTTCAATGATATGGACGCGGCCATGATGGTACATCCTGGCAATAGGACTACTATATATACAACTTCTCTTGCCATGGAAGCCCTGGAGTTTACATACACAGGTAAAGCAGCCCATGCTGCCGCCTCACCTCACCTGGGCATAAACGCTCTGGATGCGGTCATCCTTCTTTTTAACGGCATCAATGCCTTAAGGCAGCAACTGAGACCTGATGCGAGAATCCATGGGATAATTGTCGAAGGGGGTCATACTCCCAATATCATTCCCGAAAGAGCTGTCGCCCGCTTTTACGTGAGGGCGAAGGAAAAAAAATATATGCTTGAAGTAAAGGAGAAAGTTATAGCCTGTGCCAAGGGTGCTGAGTTGTCAACTGGAGCAAAGCTTTCATATAGAAATTTTGAACTTGGTTTTGACAACCTAGTAACTAATAAAACTATGGCTGAGGTATTTAAAGCTAATTTAAAAGAATTGGGCTATCACGATATAAGTGACGAAGAAGAAGGCATCGGTTCAACGGACATGGGAAATGTAAGCCAAGTCGTGCCTTCTATCCATCCCCACATAGCCATAGCTGAAAAGGACGTAGTACCTCATAGCCTGGAATTTTTGAAAGCCGCAGGTTCGACCAGAGGTAAAGAGACAGCCGTACTTTCAGCCAAAGTTCTGGCTATGACTGCGCTAGATATAATGACAAGAGAGGAATTACTAAAAAAGATAAAAGAAGAGTTTGAAGAAACCGTCTTGCGACACAAATAGGAAAATGCTTAGGAAGAGAGGTATATTAAAATTTTGAAAAAATTTAATAAAGAGTACAAAAAAAGTTCTTGACTTTACAGTTTCAAAGTGATAACATAGATTACAACATGCAAAATTGAATATATTACACGCAAACCTCTTATCAAGAGTGGTGGAGGGACTGGCCCGATGAAACCCGGCAACCGGCATTTATATGCGTCTGGTGCCAAATCCTGCAGGTTAGATTATTCTAACCTGAGAGATGAGAGGAGTGGCGGATTATTAGGCCCTCTTCTCATTTCGAAGAGGGCCTAAAAATTTGCTTGGAGGTGTGATATGACAGTAAAAATTGGATTATTGGGACTTGGGACAGTAGGGACAGGAGTATATAAATTGATAACTTCAAGAGGAGGTCATATAAAGGAGAGCACAGGCGTTTATCCTGAGATAAAAAAGATACTCGTGAAAAATCTCAATAAGCCCAGGAAAGTGAAGGTGGAAGGACTACTTACTCAAAATGCTGAAGAAATTTTAAAAGACAAAGAGATAAAAATTGTTATTGAAGCAATAGGTGGTATTTATCCGGCTTACGAATATGTTAAAGAGGCTTTGCTTTCAGGAAAACATGTAATTACTGCAAATAAAGAATTAATAGCCCAATATGGAGAAGAATTAAATGAAATAGCAGAAAAAAATAGAGTATTTCTAAAATGTGAGGCAAGTGTAGGTGGAGCTATACCTATATTGCATCAAATTGATAGATTAAAAATCACAGATGAAATAGATTTTGTGGGCGGTATAGTAAATGGCACTACTAATTATATTCTCACCAAAATGACTACTGAAGGTAGAAGTTATGAAGAAGCACTTAAAGAAGCCCAGCAATTAGGATATGCAGAGGCAAACCCCGATTATGATGTAAAAGGTTTTGATGCCCTTTATAAACTTGTTATATTAATGAGGGAAGTGTTCAATATAAATGTGCCAATAAATTCTATACCTAGAAAAGGAATAGACGAAATCACGACTCAAGATTTAAATTACAGCAATAAATGGGGATATAAAATAAAATTGTTTGCCTGGGGCAAAAAAGTCAAAGATGGTATCTTTGCAGGAGTGGAACCAGTTTTAGTCGAAGAAAATAATATTTTGTCAAGGGTAAACGACGTAAATAATGCTATCATACTTAGAGGGGATAGTTTTGGTGAATATGTTTTTGTAGGAAAAGGTGCTGGAGAACTTCCTACAGGGGATGCTGTAGTGGCTGATTTAATTGATATATTGTTAAACTATGATATCAAGGATAATTTGAGGATAAACTTACTTCCAATTCGTCAGGGAAGTTTTACAGATACTTTTTATATAAGGCTTAAACTTTACAAAGAAGATATTTTAGGTTTGAAAAAAGTTTTAAAGTTTTTAAAAGAACAAAGGGTATCAATTGTGGAATCTTCCTCTGAAAATGGTACGTTTGCAGCTATTGTGAAGACAAAGAAAAATGTAGAGGAATTAATAGAAAAATTAGAAGAAATAACCGAAATAAAAGCTTTTTTTAAAGTTTTACAAGAGAATATAATAGAAGAATTAAAGTTAAGTGAATTTGAGGATTTTGTTGAAGTAATTTAAAAAATTTTTGTGAAAGGAGTTAAAAAATATGGCTAAAAAATATGGTTTTTCAACTTTAGCAATCCATGAAGGTTGGGAGCCTGATCCAGCTACAGGTGCCGTAGCCCTTCCAATATTTCAAACTTCTTCCTATGCTTTTAAAAGTACTCAACATGCTGCAGACCTTTTTGCCTTAAAAGAAGAAGGATATATATATTCTCGAATGATGAACCCTACTGTTGACGTTTTTGAAAAAAGAATGGCTGCATTAGAAGGTGGGGTAGGTGCCCTTGCTGTATCCTCAGGTCAAGCAGCTATAACGCTGGCGGTTACTAATATCGCAGGAGTAGGAGACGAGATTGTATCTTCTACCAATCTTTATGGAGGGACTTATAATCTTTTTGCGACTACTTTGAAAAAGTTTGGTATAAATTTTAAATTTGTAGACCCTAAAAATCTTGAGAACTTTAAAAGTCAAATAACAGATAAGACAAAAGCATTATACGTTGAAACTATTGGAAATCCAAAGATTGACGTGGCTGACATTGAAAAAATAGCAGAAATTGCCCACACTGCAGGAATTCCTCTAATTGTAGATAATACTTTTGCAACTCCTTACCTTGCCCGACCTATCGAGTTTGGAGCTGATATAGTAGTACATTCGGCGACTAAATTTATAGGTGGACATGGGACTTCTATAGGTGGAGTTATAGTAGATTCTGGAAAATTTAATTGGGACAATGGAAAGTTTCCAGAACTTACAGAACCAGATCCAAGTTATCATGGTATAAGGTATGTAAAAGATGTAGGTGAAGCGGCTTATATTGTAAAAGCAAGGGTGCAGCTTTTAAGGGATTTGGGTACTGCTTTGAGTCCCTTTAATGCATTTTTATTCGCACAAGGATTAGAGACTCTATCCCTTAGGATGGAAAGGCACAGTCAAAATGCTTTAAAAGTTGCAGAGTTTTTAGCTTCTCATCCATATGTTTCTTGGGTGAGTTATCCAGGACTTAAATCAAGTCCCTACTATGCTTTAGCACAAAAGTATTTGCCAAGAGGGCAAGGAGGAGTCTTGACTTTTGGCATAAAGGGTGGATTAAAAGCAGGCATTAAGTTTATAGAGAGCTTAAAATTATTTACTCATCTTGCTAATATAGGGGATGCAAAGTCGTTGGTTATACATCCGGCTAGCACAACTCATCAGCAGTTATCAAAAGAAGAACAGTTGGCTTCTGGTGTGACGGAGGATATGATAAGACTTTCGGTAGGGCTAGAAGACATAGAAGATATATTAGAAGACCTTGATAATGCCCTTTATGCATCGCAAAAATAGATAAGAAAGGTTGATGTAAATGATAGTTGAGGAAAAAAAGGTTACACTAAGAGGGAAAAATATATTCACTACAGAAAGTGGATATAGCTTTGATGAGCTTACTATTGCTTATGAAACTTATGGAAAATTAAATAAAGAAAAAAATAACGTAATACTTGTAGAACACGCTTTAAGTGGCAGTGCTCATGCAGCAGGTGTACATCCTGGAAAAAATAACGTGGGTTGGTGGGACCCTTTAATTGGTCCCGGCAAATATATTGATACAAACAAATATTTTGTCATATGTTCTAATTTTCTCGGCAGTTGTTATGGAACTACAGGTCCTTCTTCTATAGACCCCAAAACAGGGAAACCTTACGGCTTGAGGTTTCCGAAGATTAATATAAGAGACATGGTTAGAGTGCAAAAACTTCTTTTAGATTATCTTGGCATAGATCGGATAAAAGTTATTATTGGAGGGTCTATGGGGGGAATGCAGGCTTTGGAGTGGGCAGTAACATACCCGGATTTAGTGGATAAATCTATTGTTATAGCTGCCGATTATAAGCTTACCCCTCTTAATATTGCGTATAACCATGTAGGTATACAATGCATATTAAATGATCCACATTTTTATGGTGGTGATTACTATGATAAACCACATAAACCTGATAAAGGGTTGAGCACTGCCAGGATGTTAGGAATGATAACCTACAAAAGCGGTGATTTATTTGACTATAGATTTGATAGGCTAAGAGATGAAAACAATTTTGAAGTGGAGAATTACCTCAACTATCATGGTTTGTCTTTTATAAACAGGTTTGATGCAAATTCATATTTATATATTTTATGGGCTATGAATGAACACGACATTACGAAGCCTTATGGTTCATTAAAGATGGCACTTAAAAGGATTAAAGCAGAAGTACTCATGATAGGGATAGATACAGATATGATTTTTCCTTCAAAATACATGAAAGACTTTATTAAGAAGCTAAATGCTTCAGGAGGTTATGGTAAATTTGAAGAAGTATCTTCAATGCAAGGGCATGACTCTTTTTTGGTGGATATAGATAAGATTGGACCTATTATTGCAGATTTTATAGAAGAGACATACAATAAAGAAATGGCATGTATATGATGTGCCTCGTGCAAAAGGTGTTCTGCATGAATTTAATTGACGACTCTAATGAGTGATGAAATATCTACAAAAATTTTTTTATTCCCTTATAAAAGGGATTTCTTTTTTATGCTTTTTATCAATGTTATAATTAATAAGTGAATTTTCGAAAAGAGGTGAACTGTAATGTCAAAAAGACAAATAAAACTTGGCTTTATAGGGCTTGGCTTTATTGGCACAATCCATTCTATAGCTTGTTTTTCAATGCCTTTAATATTTAAAAACCTTCCTTTTGAGGTGAAACTTGGACCTGTCTGCAAAAATAACACAGAAGATATACCACATTTTTTTGAAAAAGGTGTAAAAAGTATTGAAGAAATGCTGGAAGAGGGCGACCTTGATGCTGTCGACATATGTACCCCTAATTACCTTCATTATGAACAAGCGATGAAAGCGATAGAAAAAGGTATTCCATTATATCTTGAAAAGCCAATGGGAGTTAACGGCAAAGAAGCCTATGAAATAATGGAAAAGGCAAAAGAAAAAGGGCTAATACATCAAACAGCTTTAATGTACAGGTTTATGCCTGCGGTAAACCAAGCAAGAGACATGATAAAAAATGGAGAGATAGGTGAAATTTTAAATTTTAAGGCTTTGATGCTTCACTCGGGTTATATGGACCCTAAGAGGCCTATGTCTTGGAAAATGAAAAAAGCTACTTCTGGCGGTGGCGCTATAGTTGACATGGGTATACACCTTGTGGATGCAGTGAGATTTATGATAGGAGAAATAAAGTCTTTGAGAGCAAATTCCAAGACATATTTTAAAAAAAGGCCTGTATCCAAAGGCTCTGATATTTATGAAGAAGTAGATGTAGATGACTGGACAAGTGTAGAAGTAGAAATGGAAAATGGAGGTTGGGGAAGCATCGAAGCTTCAAGGATATCTCCGGACCTTGAGGAAGAGACTATATTTGAAATATATGGAACAAAAGGGTCAATAAAAATAACTACAAAGCAGCCTCGTTATGCTATATTATATAAAAAGCAAGAAAATGTTCAAATAATTGGCGATTACGATAAAAAAAGCAAATTTAGCGAGTATAGTATGTCAATATATCCTCCAGAAAAGTATTCTCTTGGGTGGATGGTAGATTTACATATGGCAAGCCTTATAAACTTTTTTACAAATGTTGTAGAGGGTAAAATTGTATTTAGTGAGACGCCGACTTTTGACGAGGCCTATAAAGACCAATTAATTTTGGATAAAATATTGTTGTCAGCGGAAAATAATGGGAAAGTTATTAGTATCTAAAAGATTAGTTGCCAGTATATTATTCAATCAATAAGATAGGGGTAGTAATAAGATGAAAATTATAGTAAAAGAAGAGTTTTTGAAGAGAATGGAGCAATTACTTAAAGAAGAGTATGAGGATTTTTTAAGGGAATACGACAAAAAACCTCAAAAAGGCTTAAGAGTGAATACATTAAAAATCGGTGTAGAAGAGTTTAAAAAAATTGTTCCTTTTGAGATAACACCTATTCCTTGGTGTCCAACAGGATTTTATTACGACAAAGAGGAAAAGGCAGGCAATAATTTATACCATGTTTTAGGACTTTATTATATTCAAGAACCGACAGCAATGGCAGTTGTGGAGGTATTAGATCCTAAACCAGGGGAAAAAATTCTTGATGTAAGTGCAGCACCGGGAGGTAAAACTACCCATATAGCCACAAAAATTGGCGATGAAGGGCTTATTGTTGCTAATGAAATAGATAAAAAAAGAATGAAAGCATTAGTAGAAAATGTAGAGAGAATGGGGATAAGAAATATTGTCATAACAAATGAAACTCCTGAAAAGTTGACTACTGCATTTGAAGGATATTTTGACAAAATCTTGGTAGATGCTCCTTGCTCAGGAGAGGGGATGTTCAGAAAAGACCCTACAGCGAGAAAAATTTGGTCATTAAATAATGTGATAAGTTGCTCCATAACACAGAAAAATATACTCAGAAATGTAGCGCCGTTATTGAAGCCGGGAGGCATTTTGGTTTATTCTACCTGCACTTTTTCGCCAGAAGAAAACGAAGGAGTTATAAAAAAATTTTTAGAAGAATATCCAGAGTTTAAAGTTGAAAAAAGTGAAATGAGTAAATTTTTTGACAGAGGTTATCCAGAATGGGTGGAAGGACCTGAAGATTTGAAAAAATGTATGAGATTGTGGCCCCACAAAGTAAGAGGAGAAGGACATTTTATAGCAAAATTGAGAAAAAAAGAGGGAGAAGCAAATTCTAAATTCAAAAGGAGGAAGGGTAAGAAAAAGCAAAAAGAATTACAACTGTTTTACGATTTTGCTGATAGATATCTTAGTTTAGACTTAGGTAATTTAAATATTGAAGTGCATAATGATTTTGTTTACCATGTACCACAAGGTTTACCGGATTTAAGTAATATACGAGTTTACAGATACGGTTGGCAATTGGGAGAGCTTAAGAAAAACAGGTTTGAGCCTTCTCACTGGTTGGCAATGGGGATTAAAACTTACCAAGCTAGAAGATTTCTGGAACTTGAAAGAAAACAGAGGGAAAAATATTTAAAAGGAGAAACTTTTGAATTGAGCTTAGAAGACGGATGGATTCTTTTTACTATAGAAGGATTTCCAGCAGGATGGGGAAGGGTTGCAAAAGGAATAGTTAAAAATTACTATCCTAAGTGGCTCAGAGACATAGAAGTATGGGAAGAATAGTTGTGTGTGCTCGCATATGCGAGCTTTTATTTTTTTGCTTTAAAATCGCAATTTGGGGGAATAATATTTTTAGCATAAAATTGCAGTGGAGAAGGAGTTGACAGACTGTGTGGTACATAGTAGCTTTAGTTTTGCTTTTAATAGCAACTTCAATAGTACATGTTTCAAAAAATCAGAGATTAAATAGAGAAGACTCGATGAGGGATTTTGATGATATTATTCTAAATTCAGAAGAAATGGAAAAACATGCAGCCGAAATAGCGCAGAATCACAACATAATGAAGAGAACTAAATTATCTTATTTGTTAATTCCGCGGATGAATAAAAACTACAACTACATAAAAAATGTTTATAGAAATTTGAACAGCATCTTAAAGGAAGAGGATGTCTATATTTCTCAAGAAGAGGAATGGCTGCTAGACAACTTTTATATAATCGAAGAGCAAGTCAAAGAAATAAGAAAAAGTTTGTCAAAAAGTTATTATTCCGGACTTCCAGGACTTAAAAATGGTTTATTCAAAGGCTACCCAAGAATATATGCAATAGCCTTTGAGCTGGTTCTTCACACTGATGGGAAAATTGATGAAAAAGCCATAATTAATTTTATAAAGGCTTATCAGACAAAGGCTTTGCTTTCCAGCTCTGAGCTGTGGGCTTTAAGCCTTATGATACGCATTGCTTTGGTGGAGAAAATAAAAAAGATTTGCGAGAAAATTGTAGAAACTCGCAGCCAAAGAGAAAAAGCAGAGAAAATACTTACATTGCTTTTACAAAAAGAAATGAAATATGAAGAAGTGAAAAAGCTCATAAGGGAAAACATCAACGTTGCGGATAAATTTCCTCTTCAGTTTATTGAGCATTTGGTAAGTAGACTTAGAAAAGAAGGGAATAGTTCTGCTAATATTATACAGTCTATAGAGAAGATTTTGATGGAATATGACACTAGCATCAGTGATGTAGCAGAAAAGGCTCATCAAATACAGGTCAAAAGACAGATTTCTATAGGCAATGCTATTACCAGTTTAAAAACTGTTTCATCACTGGATTGGGCACAAATTTTTGAAAGTTTGAGTTCTGTAGAACAAGTGTTAAGGCAAGACCCAGATGGTACGTATCCTAAGATGGATTTTGAATCAAGAGATTATTACAGGCATGAAATAGAAAAGATAGCCAAATATTATAATACTTCAGAAACATATGTTGCTAAAAAGGCTATTGAATGTGCAAAAGAAGTGGCAGAACAAGAGGGAGAACTAGGGTATATAAACCATGTAGGATTTTACCTTGTAGGAAAAGGAAGAAGTATTCTTGAAAATAAGCTGAGTAATAAATCAAAAAGGACAATAAGCTGGATAGAAATTGCCAAAAAATCTCCCGAAACTTTGTATCTAAGTTTAATTTTAACTTTTATATTATTAGGAGAATTTTTGGTATTGAAATATATAGCAAATTTTTTCAACAGGTGGGACATGCTATTCATCTCCGCTCTAATTCTTCTCGTGCCTTTTAGCGAAATATCAATTCAATTAGTAAATTGGATTTTAATGCATATTTTTAGGCCAGTGATATTACCAAAAATCGAGTTGAAAGAAGGTATTCCTGAAGATGCTAAGACAATGATAGTGATTTCTTCTCTTTTGCCAGATGAAAAAAGGACAAAAGAGTTGATTGATAATCTTGAGGTGTATTATCATGCAAACCGAGAAAAAAATTTATATTTTGGTCTATTAGGAGATTTCAAAGATGCTCCTTTTGAAGTTGTGCCAGAGGATGAAAAAATTGTAAAATGCGCTTTGCAAGAAATTGAAAAATTAAATGACAAATATTCTAAAAACGGCGAAAAAATATTTTACTATTTTCATAGGAAAAGGCAATACAATAAAATGCAAAAAGCTTGGATGGGCTGGGAAAGAAAAAGAGGAGCTCTTGTCGAATTTAACGAGCTTTTAAGAGGGAAAAAAGACACGAGTTTTTATGTAGTTAATGAAGATGTTTCTAAACTGAATATAAAATACGTAATAACTTTAGATGCAGATACTAATTTACCTATTGATACTGCTAAAAAATTGGTAGGTACTATGCTACACCCATTAAACAAAGCAGTAATTGATAAAGATTATGGTCTAGTAGTAGAAGGATATGGATTGTTGCAGCCAAGGATAAGTATTGATGTAGAAAGTGCAAATGCAACTTTATTTTCTCGAATTTTTGGAGGAGAGGGTGGTATAGATCCATATACTACAGCAGTATCAGATGTTTATCAGGATTTGTTCGGAGAAGGTATATATGCAGGAAAGGGAATATATGATGTTGATGTTTTTAGAGAACTTTTAACAGATACTATACCGGATAATTCTATTTTAAGTCACGACCTTTTAGAAGGGTCCTTTGTGAGGACAGGTCTTGTCAGTGATATAGAATTGATTGATGCATACCCTGCTAAATATAATTCTTATATTATGAGACTACACAGATGGGTTAGAGGTGATTGGCAGTTATTGCCTTATTTGAAATCCAAAATAAAAAATAGAAAAGGAGAAATTATAAAAAATCCCCTTTCTTTAATTACTAAATGGAAAATTATGGATAACATGAGAAGAAGTGTTGTTTCAGTCACATTAATGTTAATGATATTTTTGGGGTTTAGTATTTTACCTGGAAGTAGTTTTTTATGGTTAGGGCTTGTAGCTTTAACTATTTTCTTCCCACTTCTGCCTGCTTTAGTTGACACTAGTTTTAAAGGCCAGTTTAGACACTATTGGGAAAAAAGACATAAAGCCATGATAACTAGAATAGAAGCCGCTTTTTATCAATCTTTACTTAATTTTGTGTTTTTGCCATATCAAGCATATATGATGACAGATGCAATAGTTAGAACACTGACGAGACTTTATATAACTAGAAAAAATTTATTAGAATGGGTTACAGCTGCTGATATGGAGAAACGACTTACAAATGACTTTGTAAGTTTTATCAAAAGAATGTGGATAGTTTTAGTAGAGGGATTAGTATTAATTGGGTTATCTATGTATTTTAAGCCCCAAGATTTAATTGGAGCTATAGCGCTTTTTTTCCTTTGGGCTATTTCTCCATATATTGCTTTTTATATAAGCCAGCCAATAATTTCAAAAGAAAAAACTGTATCACAAGAGGAAATGGAGGAGTTGCGCTTAGTTGCGAGAAAAACCTGGAGATATTTTGAAGACTTTGTGACTGAGAGCCAGAATTATCTTCCACCAGATAATTTTCAAGAAGACCCCCCTAATGGAATTGCGCAGAGAACATCACCTACAAATATAGGACTTTACTTGGTTTCAGTAATTGGTGCAAGAGACTTAGGTTATATAACCACAACTGAGATGGTAAAAAGAATCAAAAAAACCCTTGATACAATTGAAAAAATGGAAAAATGGAACGGACATTTGTATAACTGGTACAATACAAAGACTTTAGAGCCTTTAAGGCCCTATTATGTGTCTACTGTCGATAGCGGAAATTTAGTAGGTTATTTGATTACAGTAAAGGAAGCAATAGGTGAATTTTTAAATAAACCTCTTATAGATATTGAATTGGCAAAAGGCTTAAAAGATACTATCAAAATGTTGAATGTAAAAGGAATTACAGAAAATATTTTTACAACCGTTTTAAGTAAAACGACTTTAGTGCCCTCTGAGTGGGAGGCATTCTTAGATAAAATTAGAGAGAAACTTTTAAGCTCACAAGATGATTTGGAAAATGTTGAGAGATTGAAAAACATAATTATAGCTTTAAAAGGGGAAATGAAAGAATTCTTAGTATGGACAGAATTTGATGAAAGTGAGAAAGAGCAAGAGATTTTTAAAAGATATAAGGAGGTTTTTGAAGAACATTCATCTCCAAAAGAATTGGAAAAAGTTTACAAAAACTATTTATTAGAAATAGAAGAAGCTTTTGAAAAAGCTACAGAAGAGGAGAAAGCTTTGTTAAAAAGCCAAAAAGATAAAGTTGCCCAGGCTTTGGAGAAAATTAAAAAGTTGGAGGCAGAGATTGAAAATATAAAGAGTACAATTGAAGATTTGGTAGAGAAAACAGAGTTCAGGCATTTGTATGACGAAAAAAGACAATTATTCTCAATAGGGTACAATGTTGAAGAGGAAAAACTTACAAAGTCTTATTATGACTTGTTGGCTTCAGAAGCAAGGCAAGCGAGTTTTATTGCTATTGCAAAAAAAGAAGTTGATAAAAAACATTGGTTTAAATTGGGCCGGATGCTTGCCATTGAAAATCGTTACAAAGGCTTGGTGTCTTGGTCTGGAACGATGTTTGAGTATTTTATGCCTCTTTTAGTAATGAGAAATTACCCAAATACTTTATTGGATGAAACTTATGCCTTTGCTGTAAGAGTGCAAAAAAATTATGCTAAAGAATTAAGAATTCCGTGGGGCATATCAGAGTCGGGATTTTACGCTTTTGACATGAATTTAAATTATCAGTATAAAGCTTTTGGAGTCCCTAGTTTAGGTCTTAAAAGGGGATTATCTCACGACAAAGTAGTAGCTCCTTATGGGTCTTTGCTGGCTATTGGAGTAGATGTAGAAGGGGCGTTACAAAATATAAGGTTCTTTAAAAAAGAAGGAGCTGAAGGGAAATACGGTTTTTATGAGGCGATAGACTATACACCAGAAAGGGTTCCTTTTGGCAAAAAAAGTGCGATAGTTAAAAGCTTTATGGCCCATCACCAAGGTATGGTATTTGTAGCTTTGGACAATTTTATAAATAACAATGTAATGCAAAAAAGATTTCACAAAGACCCAAGGATAAAAGCTGCTCAAATATTGTTGCAAGAAAAAATGCCAATGTATTTAGATATAACGAGAGAAGAAAGAGAAGAAGCAAGAAAAATTCAAAAAGTTCGCAAAGAAGACGGGGACTTTGTAAGGATTTTGGGAGAATCAAAAACTTGGCTGCCAGAGGTTCATATTTTGTCAAGCGGAAGATATTTCGTAATGCTTACAGAAAAGGGAACGGGATACAGTAAAAATAGCAGAGGTATTTTCTTGACAAGGTGGAGGAAAGACTTGGCGCAAGATTTTGGTACCTTCATATTTGTTCAAAATATAAACTCTAATACTGTATGGTCAGTTACTTACGCTCCCTTTTACGAAAAAGGTCAAAATTACAGGGTTGTTTTTTCTGCCGATAAAGCAGAGTACTTTAAAAGAGTTGGAAATATAGATACCCACCTAGAAATAGTTATTTCGCCAGAAGATGATGTGGAGATAAGGCGACTTACTTTAAAAAATCATAGTAAACATCCGAGAATATTAGAAGTTACGAGTTTTGGAGAAATAAGCTTGATAGATTTGCCAACGGATGTGGCACACCCTGCTTTTAATAAACTTTTTGTAAAAACAGAATTTTTAAAAGAAGAAGATGCAATTTTAGTCTACAGAAAGCCAAGAGAACAAGGGAAAAATAAACTATGGGCTGTGCATAAGGTAGCAGTTTTAAGTGGAGAAATTGTAGGAGATACTCAGTTTGAGACTGATAGAGCAAAATTTATAGGGAGAGGAAGAAGCTTGAAAAATCCAATTGCTTTAGAAGTTGATCAACCCCTTTCCAATACAGAAGGAGCAGTCCTCGACCCTATTGTAAGTTTAAGAAAAAGGCTAAAAGTAATGCCAGGAGAGATAGCAAAAGTAGTATACATTTCTGCAATAACTGAAACTAAGGAGGAAGCCGTAAAAATTGCTGCAAAATATAAAGAGGAAAATGTAGTAGAAAGAGCTTTTGAAATGTCGTGGACAAGAAGTAGAGTAGAATTAGATTATCTTAATTTAAAACCCAGAGAATTAGGTCTATTGCAGAGGATGTTGGCTCACATTTTATTTGTGAGTCCTCAGCGTAAATTAAGAGAAGAGATAACTTTGAAAAATGTAAAGGGTCAATCCGGATTATGGGCAAATGGAATTTCAGGAGATTTGCCAATTGTGTTAGTAGAGATAGAAAAGATGGAAGAACTAGAGATGGTAAAATGGTTTTTAAAGGCTTATGAATATTGGAAAATGAAAGGGATAAATATTGACCTTGTTATATTAAATAAAGATAAAAGCGGTTATCTCCAGCCTTTACAAGACAAGATAAAAGAGTTAATTAATACTACTTTTTCCTATGACATCTTTGGAAAATATGGAGGAGTTTATTTATTACAGCAAAATAATTTAAAAGAAGAGGATATATATTTATTAAATACTGTTGCAGCCCTCAAGTTTGATGGGGAAAATGAATCTCTTTACGACCAGATAATGATTAAAGAGACAAAAAACACACCCAAACTTAAAAATTGGGTCAAAAAAGTACAAAATTTTGAGGAAGTCAAAATGGAAGAATTGCCATTAGATTATTACAATGGTTTTGGAGGGTTTAGCTTTGATGGCAAAGAGTATGTGATAAAATGGGAAGGCAAAAGTACTCCTGCTCCTTGGATAAACGTGATTTCTAACCCTTCTTTTGGTTTTCAGGTGTCAGAGGTAGGGGCAGGGTATACTTGGGCAGAAAACAGTAGGGAATACAAATTGACTCCATGGTACAATGACCCTGTTTTAGACCCCCATGGTGAGGTAATTTATTTGATAGATGAAGAAACAGGGGACAAATGGTCAATTACTCCTTTGCCTGCTGGCAAATCAAAAGTTCAATATATAAAGCATAGTTTTGGGTATACTTCATTTGAAACAATATCTTATGGTTTGAGCCAACAGTTAAATATGTTTGTAGCAAAGGAAGATTCGATAAAAATAAATTTAGTTACCATTAAAAATTTGGGAGATGAAGACAGGAAACTGACAATATCTTATTACATAAGGCCGGTTTTAGGAGTGACAGATGAAGTTACTTCACCGTATCTATTTACAAAGTACGATGAAAAAATAGGAGCATTAATGATTAGAAATGTATACAATGAAGATTTTGCTAACAGATTAGCATTTTTGTCAGCTTCGGAAAAGATAAATTCATTTACATGCGACAGGTCAGAGTTTATAGGAGTTGCTTCAAGTTTAACTTCACCCCAAGCATTGGAATATGAAACTCTATCAAATTCTACAGGAATATCATTAGACCCCTGTGCTGCAATACAATTTCATGTAGAAGTAAAAGCTAATGAGGAAAAACAATTTGCAATCTTGTTAGGGCATGGAAAAAACGAAGAAGAAGTAGCGAGGTTGATTTCAAAATATACAAATGTTGAAAATTGTAAAAATGAATTGCAAAGAGTGAAAGAATTTTGGCAATACCTTTTAGGAAGAATACAGGTTAAAACTCCTGACAAGTCGATGGATTTGCTTGTAAACGGATGGCTGCCTTATCAAACAATTGCATGTAGATTGTGGGCAAGGTCGGCTTTTTATCAATCGGGAGGAGCTTATGGCTTTAGAGACCAATTGCAGGATGCTATGAATATGATATATTTAGAACCAGAATTTACAAAAAATCAAATAATCAGCGCTTGTCAACACCAATTTATTGAAGGGGATGTACAACATTGGTGGCATCCAGTTTTAAACAAAGGAATAAGAACAAGATTTTCTGATGACTTATTGTGGCTTCCCTATGTTACAGCTGACTATATAGAAAAGACGGGAGATTGGTCTATACTGGATATAGAAGTAAATTACTTAGAAGACTTGCCATTGAAGGAGGAAGAAGAGGAAAGATATTCCACACCTCGCATATCTGAAACAAAAGGTACGGTGTATGAGCACTGTCTAAAAGCTATAGACTATTCATTAAAATTTGGAGAACATGGTTTGCCTTTGATGGGGACTGGCGACTGGAATGACGGAATGAATAAGGTAGGAAACAAAGGGAAAGGAGAAAGTGTATGGCTTGGCTGGTTTTTGTACACTATTCTTCAGAAGTTTTCGCCCATATGTCAAACTAAAAAGGATGAAGAACATTCAAGAAAGTATCAGGAAGTAGCTGACAAGTTAATAAAAGCTATAGAAGAAAATGCATGGGATGGAAGTTGGTACAGAAGGGCTTACTTTGACGATGGGACACCTTTAGGATCTGTAGACAATTCAGAATGTAAAATTGATTCCATATCTCAATCTTGGTCTGTTATATCTAAAGCGGGAAAAGAAGTAAGAGCAAAAGAGGCAATGAAGGCAGTTATAAATTATTTGGTCAATGAAGAAGAAGGGATAATAAAGCTTTTAGCGCCTCCCTTTGACAGTGGTGAATTAAATCCAGGTTATATAAAAGGATATGTCCCGGGAGTTAGGGAAAATGGCGGTCAATATACTCATGCGGCAGCATGGGTTATACTAGCTTTTGCGGAGCTTGGAGAAGGAGATAAAGCATGGCAACTTTACAACATGATAAATCCTATAAATCACACCAGAACCCCTATTGAGTGTATGAAGTACAAGGTAGAGCCCTATGTCATGGCAGCAGATGTGTATGCAGTAGAACCTCATGTGGGAAGAGGAGGTTGGACGTGGTATACAGGTGCAGCAGGTTGGATGTACAGAATAGCAATTGAGAACCTCTTGGGTTTGAAAAAATACGGAGAAAAACTTATAATAGATCCTTGTATACCCCAAAATTGGGATAAATATGTGATAGAATATAACTATAAAAATATCAAATATTTAATAGAGGTAAGAAATCCTAATGGTGTTAACAAAGGCGTAAAGGAAGTATATATAGATGGGGAGCTTGTTACAGATAAGACTATTGATTTAACAAAGAAGGGGAATAGTCATCAGGTTTTAGTGATAATGGGATAATAAGAAGCTATGACGACTTTGTCATAGTTTCTTATTATCATTTTGCTTTAAGTTACAATCTTAACTAATGCTTAACAATTTGTACACAAATTTTTAATAATTTTGTGATATAATTTCCATACTATGTAAAATGGAGGGTTGAGACGACCATGATGATAGAGCTAAAAAACGTTACAAAGGTTTATGGCACTCGTAAAGCAGTAGATAATATAAGTTTTTCAGTAGATAAAGGAGAAATAGTTGGTTTTTTGGGGCCCAATGGGGCTGGTAAAACTACTACTATGAAAATGATAACAGGATATATGCCTCCTACCAGTGGTACTATAAAGATTGCAGGATATGATATTGTGGAACAACCGATAGAGGCAAAGAAACATATTGGTTATTTACCAGAGGTACCTCCTTTGTATTTAGATATGACCGTAGAAGCATATCTCCATTTTGTGGGAGGTATAAAAGGTATTCCTACTAAAAAGATAAGAGAAGATGTTGAACGAATTATACATGAAGTTGGTTTGACTGATGTGAGAAAAAGACTTATAAAAAATTTGTCTAAAGGTTATAAACAAAGGGTTGGACTTGCACAAGCAATAATAGGAGACCCTAATGTTTTGATATTAGATGAGCCGACAGTAGGTCTTGACCCTAAGCAAATTAAAGAAATAAGAGATATTATAAAAGAATTAGGGAAAAGGCATACAATAATTTTAAGCACTCATATATTGCCAGAAGTTAGTATGGTGTGTGACAGAGTTATTATAATAAATAAGGGGAAAATTGTTGCAATAGATAAGACAGAGAATTTATCAGCTGCATTAAAAAATTCAAGGAGATATTTTATAAAAGTGGAAGGGCCTTATGAAGAAGTGGCAAACAGTGTAAAAGAGATTGAAGGAGTAACTAATGTAGAAGCAGAAGTTGATGCAGATAATACGATAAAGCTGACAGTGGAATCTTCTGCTGATAAAGATGTTCGAAAAGATATGTTTTTTGCTTTTGCCAAAAAAGGCTTCCCAATATTAGAACTTAAAGTACTAAATTATAGTCTTGAAGAAATATTCTTAGAACTTACAACAGAGGAGGAAAGTTACGATGAAAATGTGGGAAATACTAAAGAGGGAGCTTAAAAGCTATTTCTTTTCGCCCCTTGCCTATGTGCTGCTAGGATTTTATCTTTTGATATCTGGATACTTTTTTTCAACCTACGTGTTATCTACTCATTATGCTATATTAACTCCAATCTTAGGTAGTATGGTCACTGTTTTTATGTTTATAAGTCCTATTTTGACAATGAGGCTTATCTCGGAGGATATGAAGACAGGAACAGATCAACTTTTACTCACGTCACCCGTTACAGTTACTGATATTGTTATTGGCAAGTTTTTTTCCGCAATATTTGTATATTTAGTAGCACTTATAATAACTTTCTTATACCCCATTTATCTTAAATTGTATTCTTCACCAGATATGGGCTCTATCATAGCAGGCTATATTGGAGTATTTCTAATAGGAGCGACTTTTATATCAATAGGTCTTTTTGCTTCCTCTCTTACAGAAAATCAAATGATAGCTGGAGTAATTGGATTTGCTTTAATTCTTGTGCTTTGGTTGATTAGTTGGCTAGGAGAGGTGTTTAGTGGAAAAGCAAAAACTATTTTTCAGAATCTGTCTTTCTTTGACAGGCTAAATAATTTTCTAAATGGATTAGTGAATTTAAGTGATGTAGTCTTTTTCATGAGTGTAATTATATTCTTTATTTTCTTGACAATCCGTGTTGTAGATAAAAGACGTTGGAGTTAGGGGGATTAAAGAATGAATAGAACAAAGCTAAAATATGGAACTAATGCTTTTATAATGACTGCACTTTTGTTAGCTATTTTGATATTAGCAAATGTTATTGTAACTCAAAAACCTGTAAAGTGGGACCTGACAAAAAATAGGCAATATACCCTTTCTGACCAAACAAAACAAGTTTTAAAAAGTCTCAAAACAGATGTTACAGTTTATGCCTTTTTCCAAGATGGTACTACTTCAAAAGATATGGTAAAAAGCTTGTTAGACCAATACAGAAATGTTTCAAAGAGAATAATTGTCCATTTTGTAGATCCAGACAAAGAGCCGGCAATTGCTCAAAGATATGGAATTACGGACTATGACACAGTGCTTTTTATTGCAGGAAATGGTGCTAATGAAAAAAGACAGATAGTAAATTCTTATGATATTTTTGGTTTTGGGAGTCAACCTAATACTGCTACTTTTAACGGGGAACAACAATTTACTCAGGCTATAATTAATATTACTCAACCTAAAAAATTAAATGCCTATATTCTTCAAGGTCATGATGAATTAAACAGCGCTGACTATTTGGCGACTTTTAAAAACGCTTTAAGAGGCGAAGGATATAATGTAGAAGATTTAAATATAGGACAGGCAGGAGGAATACCAAAAAATACAGACTTATTAATTATTGCTAACCCAAGAAGAGACTTTACTGACAAGGAAATGGCTGCTTTAAAAGAATACTTTGACAAAGGCGGAAAAGCGATCATTGCAATGGGAGCAGAACACGGGCCTTTGACTCAAAAATCTGTAAATGAGCTTTTGTCCACTTGGGGTGTAAAATTTGACAATGACGTTGTAGTAGATCCAGGAAGGAATTATTTTATGGACCCGCTTTCTCCAGTTCCTCAGTACAAATTTCATACTATAACTAATAAATTGGATTTATCAAACTTGTACATTGTAATGCCAATGTCAAGAAGTATTTCTTATCCTGATAAACCAACAGAAAATATAACTATAGAGCAATTGCTTTCAACTAGTGATAAAGCTTGGGGTAAAACCGATTTTAACTCAAAAGATGCTAGCTTTCAAAAAGGTGATATCAAAGGTCCTTTAAGCTTAGGCTTAGCTATATCCGATTCAAAGACAGGGATGAAGATTGTAGCTATTGGAAGTAGCATGATGTTTACTGATAAAATAATTACATTGGAAGCTAATAGAGACTTTTTAATGAACAGTGCCAACTGGTTAGCGGATAAGACAACACAGATTTCTATACGTCCCAAATCCATTGAGTTTAATCAGATTTTCCTAACAGGCAAACAAGCTGCTATGCTCTTTTATACCACAGTTGTAATTATTCCGCTGATGATGTGGATGATTGGAGGATACATGTGGTATAGGAGGAAAACATTATGAGGGTTTTTAAAACCACTATTGTTTTGCTGGCAATATTCGCTGTTCTTTTTGGCTATTATTTTTATGAAAGTAAGAACAATAAACCTGTTAAAGAGGACAACAAAATTTTTACCTTCAAAAATAACGATGTAAATTCTTTAAAAATAGAACAAGAAGGGAAAACTTTAATTGATTTTAAAAAAGAAGGCGATACATGGTTTATAAAAGAACCTATTGATTACAAAGCAGACAGCATTTATGTTGATGAATTATTAGACAGCTTGACTTCTCTCACTTTTGATAGAACATTAGAAGGTGATTTATCCACTTATGGTCTTAACAAACCTTCTTATGCTATAAAAGTATCTTTGAAAAATGGAAAAAGCTATTCACTTTTTATAGGAAATAAATCTCCTGTAAAAGAAAATTACCAAGAGGGTTATTATGTAAAAACTGATGGAGATAAAATTTACAGAGTCAATGCTTCTTCTTTAGAAAATTTCTTTCTAACAGATGATTACGTATATAAATATATGGAAAAATTTGTAGTGTCTATTCCAAAGAATGAAATAACTAAATTAGTTTTCTACCAAGATGGAAAAGAGTATCAAATACAAAAAGGTGAAAAAGATAACTGGCAAATTGATGGGAAAGCTGTTAAAGCTGATGATGTAGACAATCTCTTAGACGGAATAGTATTACTTCAGATTAGTGGATTAGATGAAGGAAAAAATATTTCACAGGGAGAAACACCTTTTGCTTTTGATGTGTATGGCAAGGATAAAGTAGAAAAAATAAGTTTTACTAAAAGAGATACAGAAAATAAATATGTATTAATCAACGGCATAGGGATAGGACAGTATGTAACTTTGAAAGACATAAAAAATCTGCAAGATACTTTTGATAAGCTTATTAAATGAATTATAGAAAGGCAGAAACTGTAAGTTTCTGCCTCAGACTGATGACAAACTTTCGTAAAGTAGATATTTTACATAAGTTGCGACTTGTGACAAAGCGCTAACAAAGCTTAGCAAGACTGAGGATGGAGGCGGGGCCGAAGCCAAGGAGGGCGGAGGCGGGCACTTGAGACAGGACGTCGAATGTGCCCGGTACCCCGCCGCAATCCGAAAGTCGCGCTTTAGCTTTGTCGCTTTGGAACTTCGGAGCAACGATGTAAAATATCTACTTTTAAATAATTTTTTAACTTTGTCAACAAACTGAAGGCAGAAACTGTAAGTTTCTGCCTTAGATATTGTTCACAATGACCTTCTATCTTACCCATCAATTTGTTCTAATACAAAATCTCTAATTTTTTAAGCTTAATAATCGCTATCTGCGTATTCTAACCACTGTTTATACTCTGCTTGCCCGTTTGTCATATAATACAACACCTTTCTTCAACACTTCTTCTGTATAAAATAAATGTCCACTTTCAATAAAATTTTTTTCTTCTTCAGGAGTATAAGCTAAAAAGTCTACTGGTATCTCTGGATTAGTAATTTGAGCCAGGTACAATAATCTATCTATAAACTTTAAATCCGTATTCATTATTACGACTAAGTCAATATCGCTCCATTCCTTGGCAGTACCATTAGCCATTGACCCGAAAAGTATTATCCTCTCTGGATTGCACTTTTCAATAATAATATTCGTTATCCTCTTTAGCTCATCTTCTAAGGAATACTTTAATAATTCAGTAGCTTCTATCATAAAAAACACCTCTTTTTGTCAATAAAAAGGTTTATAATCAGTTTCTATTCATATTAGTACTGTTTTTAAATCAATCACAAGATCTTCAAAAATAGAAACTTTAACTTTATCATCTTGTGTATATATGTCGGGTCGTCCATATCTTTCATTATTTTGTAAAATAAACACACTTAGGATTTTGTTTTCGGGTTCTACTATCCAATATTCTTTCACACCATACTTTTCATACAAGTTAAACTTGTGGAATTTATCTTTCTGTGCTGTTGGAGTCGAAATAATTTCGATTATCAAATCAGGAGCTCCCATACATCCCTTTTCATCAAGCTTGGATTCATCACACACAACAACTATATCAGGCTGAACTACAGTTTTTATATTTTCCTCGTCTTTCTCATTTCCGTCAGGAAACCTTACATCAAAAGGTGCCATATATACTTCACACGATTTATCTTTGAGATAATCAAAGAATTGGTAGAAAAGCTGTCCCAAGATCCTTTGATGAGTTCTTGAAGGGGAAGTCATCAAGTAAATTTGGCCATCAATCAGTTCTATTCTTTCATTTTCTGGCCACGCTATATAATCTGCATAAGTATATATTTTATTTTCTTTTGGCAATGACATATTTAGCACCTTCTTTCAAATTGGATTAAAAGCTTTTATTCCTCTTATGTAAATTGCCAGAAATCCATACCTTTTTCATCTAACAGTAAATATACTATTCATATTTAACTCCTTTTTATACTTAATTATACCACAAACAACCTTGAGTTTTCTTCAAATAATGTAAAATTTCACTTTTTTGATTTTGCGCGTGGATTTACAATGCAAGCAGGATAATATTCAGTACGTTTCTGCCTATTTGTCTATGCTTGACATACATTAAAAATTAGGATACAATAAAAGAAGTACAGTTTATTACTTTATCACGTTACAAAGACAGAGTAAATTGCGGGGTGTTTTAATGATATATTTGCCTGATGGTGTACAAGATTTTTTACCAGAAGAATATAAGTTTAAGCGCAAAATAGAAGAAAAGTTTAGAGAGGTTTTTATAAAATTTGGCTATCAAGAGATAATGCCTCCTACTTTTGAATATAGCGATAATTTTTCTGTTTTGTTTGATGAAAACAATTTGTACAGATTTTTTGATAAAAAGGGAAATATATTAGCTTTAAGGCCAGATGTGACTACTCAAATAGCGAGAATTGTCTCTACAAAGTTAAAAGGTAGTTTTCCACTTAAGTTATGCTATGTCGCTAATGTTTATCGCTATGATGACCCACAGGTAGGAAAAATGAGAGAGTTTACTCAGGCAGGGATTGAACTTATAGGTACAAATCATGAAGAATCTGATGCAGAGATAATTGCAGTTGCGATAGAGGCTTTAAAAAGTGTTGGAATAGAGGACTTTAAAGTGGACGTGGGACAGGTGGAATTTTTTAAAAGAGTAGTGGAAGATTTAGAACTACAAAATGAAGAAATAAACCTTTTAAGAGAGTTTTTGCAACAGAAAAATCAATCTTCGATAGAAGAATTCATAAAAGACAAAGGAATTAGGGGCAAAAAAGCAGAGTTTTTAAGTGAACTTCCTCTTTTGTTTGGTGGCGAAGAAGTGCTTAAAAGAGCAAAAGAGCTTTACGATACTCCTAAACTGGGTGAAACGATAGATTACCTTGAAAGGGTATATAAAATATTAAAAGATTTTGGTATGGAAGAGTATATAAGTTTTGACTTAGGAATGGTGCAAAATCTTAATTATTATACTGGTATCATATTCAGGTGTTTTGTTAAAGGAATTGGTTATGCTATATGTACCGGAGGAAGGTATGATGGCCTTTTAGGGATTTTCGGAGAGCACATTCCAGCGACAGGTTTTGCTATAAGTGTGGAAAGGTCAATGCTGGCACTTCAAAAACAGAAAAAAGATATTGTTGATAAATCCTGGAGAGTCTTAATAAAATACAAGGAAAACTTAAGAAGTAATGCTTACAAGAAAGCCACTTTGTTAAGAGATGAGGGAAAAATTGTAGAGATGTATAGCTATGAAAAAGCGAAGCATGTTGATGAAAATAGCTTTGACGAAATTATAGATATGGGGGAATAACATGGAAATCTTGATTGCACTGCCAAAAGGCAGAATGGCGGATAGTGCTATAACTTTGTTTGAAAAGGCAGGAATTGCTGAGAATATTTTAAGAGATATTTCTCGAAAGCTTGTTGTTAATGACCATAAAAATTTAATGAAGTTTATGTTAGTAAAGCCAATGGATGTGCCAACATATGTGGAACACGGGGCAGCTGATTTGGGGATTTGCGGAAAAGACATTCTCTTAGAGCAAAAGAAAGATTGCTATGAAGTTTTAGATTTAAAATTTGGTTTTTGCAAAATGGTGGTTGCGGGGCCTAAAGAGGCAAAGGACAGTTTTCTTACTAATAAAAGAGTTGCAACAAAGTTTCCCAATATTGCAGAAGAATTTTTCAGACAAAAGGGAGAAAATGTAGAAATAATTAAGCTGAATGGTTCTGTGGAGCTTGCTCCTATCGTGGGGTTGTCAGAGGTAATTGTAGACATTGTAGAGACAGGCAATACTTTGAGAGAAAATGGTCTGATAGTCATTGAAGAAATTTTTTCTTCCAGTGCGAGATTGATAGTGAATAAAGCCAGTCTTAAAACAAAAAGCCAGAGAATAAAAGAGATAATTATAAAATTAAAAGAGGTTGTGGAAAGTTTTAAGGAGGTTTGAAATGATTGAGATATTTGATTTTCGAAAGGGAATTGACAATGGCATTTTGCAAAAGCTTCACAACAGAAGTAAATTAGAGAATAAAGAAATAGCAAAAAAAGTGGAAGAAATAATTTCAAACGTAGGAGAGAGAAAAGACCAGGCTTTGTTTGAGTATACTTACATGTTTGACGGAATAAATCTTGACAAAAGTACTGTAAAAGTTACGAAAGAGGAAATAAAAAATGCTTATAAAGAAGTTGAAGGAGAATTTTTAAAAGCGATTGACAAAGCTATCAAAAACATAACAGAATTTCATGAAAAGCAAAAACAGTCTACATGGATGGATTTTAAAGAAGGTATAGTTTATGGGCAGATAATAAGACCTCTTTCTCAAGTTGGAATTTATGTGCCGGGGGGAACCGCTTCTTATCCTTCTTCAGTTTTGATGAATGGAATACCTGCAAAGGTGGCTGGTGTAGAGAAAATAGTGATGGTTTCTCCAGCTGGTAAGAAGGGAATAAACCCTTATGTGTTAGTGGCTGCAGATAGGATAGGAATAGAGGATATATATAAAGTTGGCGGTGCACAGGCTATTGCAGCCTTGGCCTTTGGTACAGAGTCAATACCTAAGGTTGATAAAATAGTTGGCCCGGGAAATATTTTTGTCGCAATGGCTAAAAGAGCTCTTTATGGATATGTAGATATTGATATGGTGGCAGGGCCCAGTGAAGTTTTGGTAATAGCTGACGAAACTGCTAATCCTAAATATGTGGCGGCGGACCTGCTGTCACAGGCGGAACACGATGTAATGGCATCTTCAATACTTGTCACAACATCTTTGGAGGTTGCGCAACAAGTAAAAATAGAAATTGAAAGGCAAATGGAATATCTTGAAAGGAAAGAAATAATTGAAAAGTCTTTAAAAAATTTTGGCGCGATAATTGTTGTAAATAATTTAAAAGAAGCAATTGGTATTGCAAACGACATAGCTCCGGAGCATTTAGAGCTTAACATTTCCAATGCCTTTGAAATAATTGGTGAAATCAAGAATGCAGGAGCAGTCTTTGTGGGAGAATATTCTCCAGAACCCTTAGGGGACTACCTTGCTGGTCCTAACCATGTGCTTCCTACCAGTGGAACAGCAAGGTTTTTCTCGCCTCTTTCTGTGACGGACTTTATCAAAAAGATGAATATTCTCTATTATTCTAAGGATTCTTTAGAAGAGGTAAAAAAGGATGTAATCACTTTTGCAAATTCAGAAGGGCTTACCGCTCATGCTAATTCTATAAAAGTGAGGTTTTAAAATGATTGAGAATTTGGTGAGAGAAGAAATTAAAGGATTCAAAAATTATGAAGTCCATAGTGTACCTTATAAGTATAAAATGGACGCAAACGAAACGCCTTTTGAACTTCCTGAAGAAGTAATAAAAAATATTCAAGAGATTGTAAAATCTTCTCAAGTAAATATCTATCCTGACCCTACTGCCGAAAAATTAAGAGAGGAATTAGCTTCCTATTGTGGAGTAGCGCCTACAAACGTATTTGTGGGAAATGGCTCGGATGAGATAATCCACCTTATTATGCTGGCTTTCATAAACAAAGGCGATGTGGTAATATATCCTTATCCTTCTTTTGCGATGTACAGTGTATACAGCAAAATTGCGGGAGCCGTTGAAATACCTGTAAAATTAAAGGAAGATTATACTTATGATGTGGGGAGATTTACGGAAGTTATAGAAAAATATCAGCCTAAATTAGTGTTTTTGTGCAATCCTAATAATCCAACAGGAAGTGTTATAGAAAGAGAAGATGTAATGAAAATGATAAAAAAAAGCCATGGAATTGTAGTTGTTGACGAAGCTTATTTTGAGTTTTATGGTAATACAATTGTAGATGTTATAAATGAATTTGAAAACTTGATTGTTTTAAGGACTTTATCTAAAGCTTTTGGACTTGCCGGTTTGAGAGTGGGATATGCTGTGGCTAACGAGAATATTTTAAAGTATTTAAACCTTGTGAAGTCACCTTATAACATTAACTCTTTATCTCAGGTAATAGCTTTGAAGGTTTTAAGGACTGGTGTTTTAAAAGAAAGAGTTAACTTTATTTTAAAAGAAAGAGAGCGTTTAATAAAAGAATTAACTAAAATTCCTGGCATTAAAGTTTATCCCTCAAAAACGAATTTTATATTGGTAAAATTTAAAGATGCAGATTATGTGTACCAGGGGCTTTTGGAAAGAGGAATTTTGGTGAGAGATTTTTCAAAGGTAGAAGGGCTTGAAGGAGCTTTAAGGATAACGGTGAGTAGTTGCGAGGCTAATGATTATTTAATAAATGGATTAAAGGAGTTATTGCTATGAGGAAGGCGGAAGTTAAAAGAAAAACTAAAGAGACGGATATATACGTTGAGCTTAATATTGACGGAAAAGGAAATTATGACATAGCTACAGGAATAGGTTTTTTTGACCACATGCTTTCTTTATTTGCTAAGCATGGACTTTTTGATTTAAAGGTAGTGGCAAAGGGAGATCTAGAGGTAGATGCTCATCATACTGTTGAAGACGTAGGCATTGTATTGGGCAATACTTTTTTAAAAGCTTCTGGAGATAAAAAATCTATTAAGAGGTTTAGTACTTTTTATGTACCCATGGACGAAGCCTTAGTGAGAGTTTCTGTAGACATAAGTGGAAGGCCTTTTTTATACTGTGATTTGCCTTTAAAAGCTGAAAGAGTTGGAAATTTTGAAACGGAAAATGTGGAGGAATTTTTGAGAGCCTTTGCTTACAACTTTGGCATTACACTGCATGTGGAGCTTTTGCACGGCAGTAACAGTCATCACATTATAGAGGCAACTTTTAAAGCGCTAGGGAGAGCTCTTGATGAGGCATTGCGAATAGATGAAAGGGTAGAAGGGATACCTTCTACTAAAGGGATTTTATAAAGATACAGTTTAAGCGAGAATTGCATATATTTTATACGTAACTTAAGTGAGGCGGTGAAAAATTGATAGGGATTATTGATTATGGAATGGGAAATTTAAGAAGTGTAGAAAAAGCGTTTGAATACGTAGGCTATGAGGCAAAAATTATAAAAGATGTAGACTCGGTGAAAGAGGCTCATGCATTAGTTCTTCCTGGAGTGGGAGCTTTTCCTGATGCGATGGATACTCTCATTAAAACAGGCATGTTTGAAGAGATAAAAAGACAAATCGACAAAGGTAAGTTGTTTCTTGGGATATGTTTAGGGATGCAGCTTTTATTTGAAAAGGGTTTTGAGATAGAAGAAACTGAGGGCTTTAAGATTTTTAAAGGGCAAGTAATAGAACTTCCAAAGCATAAAAAAATTCCTCACATGGGATGGAATAGTCTTGAAATAAGAAGAGAAACTCCACTTTTTAAAGGAGTGGAGAATGGAGATTATGCGTATTTTGTTCATTCTTATTATGTAGCCAACAATGAAGAGAAATATGTGTATGCAGTGACTGATTATGGTGTTCAGATTCCTGCAGTTATAATTAAAGACAATGTTTTTTCTTGTCAATTCCATCCTGAGAAGAGCGGAAAAGTGGGACTTAAAATTTTAAAAAATTTTGGAGAGATGGCAAAATGGTTTTAATACCTGCAATTGATATTATGGAAGGAAAATGTGTAAGGCTTACAAAAGGAGATTTTAATACCAAAGAGGTTTATTATGAAAATCCCGTTGACGTAGCTAAAATGTGGGAGGAATTAGGAGCAAAGAGAATTCATGTGGTAGATTTAGATGGTGCAAAACGAGGCCATTTGGTAAATGGTGATATCATCGAACAGATTATAAAAAGTTGTAAAGCCGAGATAGAAGTAGGTGGAGGAATAAGGAATAGAGAAACTATCGATTATCTTTTTTCTGCAGGTGTTAAGTATGTAATTTTAGGTTCAGCGGCAATATATGACAACGACCTTCTTCTTTATTCCCTTTCCAATTATGGAGAAAGGACGATAGTAGGTATAGATTCAAAGAATGGGGAAGTTGCCGTAAGTGGATGGCTTGAAAAGACTAAAATGAAAGATATTGAGTTAGCTGAAAAAATGAAGGAAATAGGAGTAAAAACGATAATTTTCACCGATATTTCTAAAGATGGTACTCTTAATGGACCAAATTTTAAAGCTTTAGAAAATATTTTAAAAACAGGTGTTCAAGTGATAGCATCAGGGGGAATATCCTCAATGGAGGATTTAAAAACCCTCAAAAACATGGGGGTAGTTGGTGCTATAATTGGAAAAGCTCTTTATACTGGCAAAATAAACTTTAAGACTGCTTTGGAGGTAATATAAATGCTTGCAAAAAGAATAATTCCTTGTTTAGATGTGAAAGACGGCAGGGTAGTTAAGGGAGTTAACTTTTTAAATTTAAAAGATGCGGGAGACCCTGTCCGGATAGCATCAGAGTACAATGAATTAGGAGCAGATGAGCTTGTATTCTTGGACATTACTGCTTCTTATGAAAAACGAAAAATAATGATAGAAGTTGTAAAAAGGACTTCTGAAAAAGTATTTATTCCTTTAACTGTTGGTGGTGGAATTTCAGACCTTGACGATATAAGGGACATTCTAAGAGCAGGGGCTGATAAGGTTTCAATAAATACTCAAGCTGTGAAACAACCAACCCTTATTCGTCAGGCCGCTGTGCGTTTTGGAAGCCAATGTGTGGTCGTGGCAATTGATGCCAAGAGGCGAAGTGATGGCTCAGGATTTGATGTGTATATAAACGGCGGAAGGGTAAACACAGGACTTGATGCTGTTGAGTGGGCTAAAAAAGTAGAGTCTTTAGGAGCAGGAGAAATACTTCTTACAAGTATGGACAAAGACGGTACTAAAGATGGGTATGATATAGAGCTTACACAGAGGATAAGCGAGGCTGTAAATATTCCTGTTATAGCTTCTGGAGGTGCAGGAAAGAAAGAGCATTTTAAAGAGGTTTTTACTGAAGGCAAAGCTGATGCTGCGTTAGCGGCTTCTGTGTTTCATTACAGGGAGTTGGAAATAAAAGAAGTTAAAAAATATTTAAAAGAAGAGGGTATACCGGTGAGAATTTAAATTTATCGAAAGGATGTAGAGAATGATTGATATAGAGAAATTAAAATTTGATGAAAAAGGACTTATTCCGACGATTGTGCAAGACTACAACACAAAACAAGTATTAATGTTGGCTTATATGAATGAGGAAAGTTTAAAATTAAGCTTGGAAAAGGGAGAAACATATTTTTTCAGCAGAAGTAGGAAGGAAATTTGGCATAAAGGGGAAACTTCAGGTAATACCCAAAAGATAAAAAACATATTTTATGACTGCGATGGGGATGCTTTGCTAATAGAGGTGGAGCCAAAAGGGCCGGCATGCCATACAGGGAATGTAAGCTGTTTTTATAGGAGCTTTTTAGGTGAAGTTAAAAATTATGACATGGAAATACTTAAAAAGCTATATGAACGGGTAAAAGATAGAAAGACAAACCCGGTAGAAGGGTCTTATACTAATTATTTGTTTGAAAAAGGCATAGATAAGATTTTAAAGAAAATTGGCGAAGAAACTACGGAAGTAGTGATAGCTTCCAAAAATGACTCCAGAGAAGAGATAGTGTATGAGGTTTCAGATTTACTTTATCATTTAATAGTTTTGTTAGTTGATAAAGGGATAAAGCTTGAGGATGTATACGGTGAGCTTGGCAGAAGATATTATAAGCCAAAGGAATTTAAAGAAGAACATAAAGAGAAAGAGAAATAGGGAAAGTCGGTAAAAGACTTTCCCTATTTCTTTATATGAGGTCCTCATAAAGAGGGTATTTTTTGAGAAGATTTGCTACTCTCTCTTTTGCTTTTTCTTTATAGTTTTCATCCCTTATTACATTGACTATAATGTCCGCTATTTCTACCATATCTTCAGGTTTCATTCCCCTTGTTGTGACAGCGGGAGTTCCCAGTCTCACACCAGAAGTGACATTTGGCCCTAATGGGTCAAAGGGTATAGCATTTTTGTTGCAAGTTATGTTTACTTCATCTAATCTTGTTTCTAACTCTTTGCCTGTTATTCCTGTGTTTCTTAAATCCAACAACATCAAGTGATTATCAGTTCCACCCGACACTAAGTTTATTCCTCTTTCCATTAAAGCATTTGCTAAGGCTTTTGCATTTTCTACAATTCTTTTTTGATATTCTTTAAATTCATCGGTGAGAGCTTCTTTAAAACAAACGGCTTTTGCTGCTATTATATGCATTAAAGGGCCACCTTGTGTTCCCGGAAAGAGTGCTTTGTCTATTGCTTTTGCGTATTCTTCTTTGCAAAGAATAGCTCCCCCTCTTGGGCCTCTTAAAGTCTTATGGGTGGTAGTTGTAACGACATCTGCATAAGGAACAGGATTGGGGTGAAGACCTGCTGCTACAAGACCTGCTATGTGAGCCATGTCTACCATTAGGTAAGCTCCAACGCTGTCCGCAATTTCTCTAAATCTTTTAAAATCGATTATCCTTGGGTAAGCGCTAGCACCGGCAACAATCAATTTGGGTTTGTGCTTTTTTGCAAGTCTTTCTACTTCATCATAGTCTATATATCCTGTATCTTCTCTTACTCCGTAATATATAAAATTATAGATTTGGCCTGAAAAATTGACTTTACTTCCATGAGTGAGGTGCCCTCCATGGGCTAAATCCATTCCCAGTACAGTATCTCCTGGTTTTATAAGAGCAAAATAGGCAGCCATGTTTGCCTGTGCTCCTGAATGAGGTTGTACATTTGCGTGTTCAGCACCAAAAAGTTTTTTGAGTCTTTCTCTTGCCAATTCTTCAGCTACATCCACATATTCGCAACCACCGTAATACCTTTTAGCTGGATATCCTTCTGCGTATTTATTGGTAAGTGGCGACCCCATTGCTTCCATTACAGCTTTACTTACAAAATTTTCAGAAGCTATAAGCTCTATTTTATTTCTTTGTCTTGCAAGTTCCTTTTCAATTACCTCCGCAATTTCTGGATCAGTTTTTCTTATTATTTCAATATCCATGACTTTACCCCCTATGTTTCATTTATACTTCTATTATAAATTTTTTGTATACTATATTCAATAACAAATCATTCTTCAGATAGTGTCAAGATACTGTAGGATTTTTTTAAGACAACCCCTGTAACTTACTTAATTCAGGGCTTCGTCTTATCATGTTTTTTATATGACTTGTGCATATTTTATTGCTCTTAAAATCCTGTATATTGGCGTTACTTTGCCTATATTCAAAACCGTAATATTATTTATCTTTTCATTTGTAGACGTTTTAATTCTTCTTACCGCCTCTTTTATTTGCTTCTTCGTTAATTTGTAACTTCCTTCATTTATATTCTTTCTCTTACCCCATTCTACTTCTCTTAAGTCTCCTCCATTCTTGCTGAATACCCTTAATTTCGCCATTAACTTTAATCCTTCTCTACTCCATCCCAATGGATTCCTGCTTAGTCTTACTGAAAATACATGGCTTATATGCCCTTCTGCACTGCACCCTATTACATCTTTGTCTTTGTTGTATATCTCTATCCCTTCCCAATTGTTTAGTATGTATTTCCTTGCTTCTTTTATCTTCTCTTTCTCCCTCTCTTCCTTTGTTACCTTTATTAATTCATTAAATACCTTCTTTACTCCTTCTTTATCCCCTTCATTTATTGCTCTCCATATCTTATCTCTATACTTTGGCTCTTTTGATGTGGCTTTTAATACGTATTTGTTTAAATGATATCTGTCTAACACAAACCTTGATTTTACTATCCATTCTAATCCCTCTTTTATCCACGGTGCTCCATCTCCTGCTATGTATATCTTCTCTATCTTCTCTTCTTTGTAGTTTTCTTCTATGTAATTTGCTACATCTATCCATATGTCTTCTGCTTTCTCTCCTACGTATGCCTTGTAATGCACATTTCTTAGTACATTTCTACCATTTTTCTCTTCTTTACCTTCATGTATGTATATCAATCGCGGTGTTTCATTGCTGCCATCTTGCAAAGGGCACATGGTCTTCATCTGCTTCTATGTATAATACCCTTACTTCTTTCTTCTCTTTTATTTCTCTTTTTACTTCTACTTCTCCTATTTCCCTTATTGCGTTTAATACTGTCTGTTTACTTAACTCCTCTGGACATGCTTTTTTACTGCTTCTTTCATATGATTCTTCTATTGCGTTCTCTACTAACTTTATTTTTACACCTTTTTCTATCCTATCGTGCCGCCCTATCTCTAATGCATCATCCACCAAATATGTATATCTTCCATCCTCTCTGGATTTGTAATATGTCCTCTCATATTCTATATCCCCAAGGATTGTGGTTAATCTCTTTTTATCTTTCCTCTCTACTACCCATTTTTCTTTCCTTCTCTTGTCTTCTTTTATTATCTTATCTAACTCTTCAATAATTGCTTCTATTGCCTCTCTACCTAGTTTGTCCGTTAGTTCCTTTATCCTTGCTGCAAGCTCTGTAATATTCATTCCTTTGTTTAATAAATCACTAAAAATTTCTATCACTTCTCTAGTGAAATTTAGAGCATTTTGTAGTATAATATCTTCAAAGATATGTTTGTTCACAAGAGACACCCCTTTCTGTGTTGTTTTGTTTTCCATAATCTATTTTATCACAGGGGTTGTCTCTTGTTTTTTTTTACTCAAAAAATCCTACGATAATTTTACACTATGCATTCTTCATAGTTTAGCTTAGTAAAAATTTAATACAAATTTTAAAATTAACGATATTTTACTTTTAAAATTTGGTTATAAATATAGGATAAGCTCTCTTATCAAAAAAATTTTTTATAAGGTCTTGATTTTTTTGAAAAAGGACTGTATAATGTATACTTGGTCAAAACAATGACTCCCCCTTTAACATATGCAAGCCCGTGGAGTATTCCAGGGCTCTTTTTGTTTTTATATTAGAATTTTTTTGATAAGATTTTCAAAATTTTTGTGAGTAATTTTAGCAATCTGTTCTTGGGTGTATCCTCTTTTTATTAGTCCTTCTAAAATTGCGGGGAAATAGGATATGTCCTTTAATCCTTCAGGGGTACTCTCAATTCCGTCAAAGTCAGAACCAAATCCTACATAATCTTCCCCTACTAATTCGCATATATAATCTATATGATTTAAAACATCTTCTAATGTAGCTTGACCTTCATCTCTTAAAAATTGTGGAGCAAAATTTATTCCAATTACACCACCTTTTTGAGCTATTGCTTTTATTTGCTCATCTGTCAAGTTTCTTCTGTGGGAACATAGGGCTTTAGCATTAGAATGAGAAGCTATAATTGGTTTCTCACTAAGTTCTACTACATCCCAAAATCCTTTTTCATTAAGATGAGACACATCTACAATCATTCCTAGGCGATTCATTTCTTTTACAACTTCTCTGCCAAAAGAGGTAAGCCCTGCTTCTTTAACACCGTCTACTCCGTCTCCTAAATCGTTTCTTAAACTCCAAGTTAAAGTCAGAGCTCTTACCCCTAATTTGTAAAACATCCTAAGAAGAGAAGTTTCACCTTCTAAAGCTTCACCGCCTTCTATAGAAAGCAATGCTCCAATTTTTCCTTCTTCTTTTGCTTTCTCTATATCCTCTCCTTTTAATATTAATCTAAATTCTTCTATTTCTTCGATTATTTTATGCATTTTGTCAACCATCTTTAAAGCCATTGTAGCAGCATTTTTCCTCGTCTGTGTTGGGTCTACAAATACAGCAAAAACCTGTAGGTGAACTTTGCCTTCTTTCATCCTTTGTAAATCCACATGACCTTCTTTTGACCTTTCAGTGAAATCTATTTTTTTATCCACTAAACGATAAAGAGTATCACAGTGAAAATCTACAAACATATTCATCCTTCCCCCTTTTTATTTTTTCTTCATAGTATGATTTTACCACAACAAAATATTTGCCTCGATTTCTAAGCAAAAAAATAGAGGTTCTAATCTTTTTTGCAATGTTACCACCTTAAAAATAACTTTATTAATAAGATTCCTATTATTAATTGAATTTTTTATTTATTTACTAGTTTGTCTATCAAAGCAAAAAGTTGTTTAAGAAAAGGAACTATTAAAACTGCAGAAAAAAGATTAAAAAATGTGTGGGCGTTTGCTACCTGCCTTGAAGGATTATAAGGGGAAACGAATTTCAAAAACTCTGTGAAAAAATTTGTAAAAGGTAAAAAAAGTATAGTGCCCACTATGTTAAAAAAAATATTAAAGAGAGCTATTTTTTTCCCTTCTTTGTTAGTAGAAAAACTCAAGATTATGGCTTCTGAACAAGTTCCAATATTTAAGCCATATATTATTGGCAATGCTTGAGATAAGGTTATTAGTTGGGAGGATACCAAAACCTGCAGTGTTGCAATACCTACATTACTTGATTGGAGAATTAACGCCGTGATTATTCCCACAACAATTCCCCACAACGGATTTGAAAAATTAGCGTTTATAAGATCAAAGTTAGAATTTTTTTTAAGAGGTATGGTAGCCAGCTCCATTGTTTTAAGTCCATAAAGCACCAATCCAAATCCAAGCAAGACTCTTCCTACAATTTTTAGTTTGTCTCCATAATTTTGGAAATGCAATAGAGAACCTATAAAAACTAAGTAAGGAGCTATTTTAAACAGATTAAAGGCGTAAAGTTGCACCGCAATAGTAGTTCCAATGTTAGAACCTATGATTATACCTGCTGCGCTTTTAAGATTTAAAAGTTCTGCTCCTGCCATTGTTATTGCTATTACAGCTACCATGCTACTGCTTTGAACAATTAATGTTATTACAAAACCTATTATTATTGATTTTAATAGGTTGCTTGCAAATTTGTTAATAATTTGGGAAATTTTCTGCTGTGAGAAGGCCTTTAATCCTTTTGTTAAAGTAAATATTCCCCAAATAAAAACTCCTATTCCTGCTACAAAGTATGTTAAGGAGATTACCATTTTTACTCCCCCGCAAAGTCCCTTTCTTATTTCAATTTTATGTGGATAATGTCGTAAAATGAATAATTTTTCATTAAATAAAAACACTAACAACTAGAGGCTAATAATATTTTTTAGGGGTGGTTGGATGAAAGGGATAATCATGGCGGGTGGAGAAGGAAGTAGGTTAAGGCCTTTAACAACCGATATACCTAAACCTATGGTACCTGTTGCAAATAAACCTGCGATAAAACACATAGTGGAGCACTTACACAAATATGGAATTAAAGAATTAGCTGTTACTCTTTTTTACTTGCCGCAAAAGATTAAAAAATATTTAGAAGAAGAATATGGTAATGAGATAAAATTTTATATAGAGGATAAACCGTTAGGGACGGCAGGCAGTGTCAAAAATGCTAGAGACTTTCTAAATGATACTTTTATTGTTATGAGTGGAGATGTAATTACTGATGTTAATATAAAAGAAGCTTATGAGTTTCACAGAAAGAGAGGGGCAAAAGTTACTCTCATTTTGACACGGGTAGATGTGCCGCTAGAATACGGTGTTGTGATTGTGGATGAGCAAGGCAAAATAAAAAAATTTTTAGAGAAACCTTCTTGGGGAGAAGTGTTTAGCGATACAGTAAATACGGGTATATACATAATCGAACCAGAAATATTGGAGTTTATACCTCAAGATAAGCCTTTTGATTTTAGTAAAGATTTATTTCCTATGTTATTGAAAAACGATATTCCTCTTTATGGTTATGTTACAGGAGGATATTGGTGTGACATTGGAAATACTAATCAATACATTACTAGTCATTTGGATATTTTAGAAGGAAGAGTAGATTTAGGATATAAAGATAAGTTATTGAAAGAGGGAAAAGTAATAGGTAAAAATGTTATAATTTCTCCTGAGGCTAAAATAATTCCCCCTGTGATTGTGGGTGACAATACAATAATTGAAGCTAATGCTGTTGTAGGGCCTAGCGCAATAATTGGTAAAAATAACCATATAAAACAAGGGAGCAGTTTAAAAAATGCCGTATTATGGGATGAAATAATTATAGATAAAAATTGCGAATTAAGGGGTTGTGTAATTTGCAATAGGGTGAGAATTGGCAATAATGTCAGAATTTTTGAGAATAGTGTAATAGGAGAGGGGTGCAAAATAAAACCCTTTGCTGAAATAAAGCCAGAGGTAAAAATATGGCCCTATAAAATAATAGACGAAGGCTCTGTGATCACAAAAGATGTAGTGTGGGGGAATGGAAGGAAGCCTTTGACTTTTGGATATAGGGGAATTAAAGGGGCTTTCAATGAAGACATTACTTCCCAGATTGCAGTTGAAATTGGAGAGGTTTTTGGAAATATAATAAATAGCAGTGTGTTGGTAGGACATGATGGGGATGTTGTATCTCAGTTTATAAGCGATTTAATAAGTTTCGGACTTGTGTCTGGTGGTTGTGAGGTATTAAAAGCCAATAATACTCTTTTACCCACTTTAAGATATGGAATTAAGAAAAATGAGTGTGGAGGAGGAATATATGTAGAGGAAGAAGGAGGGAGCTTAAGGATTTTGTTTCTCGATAAAGATGGATGTGATATTGATAGAAATTTAGAAAAGAAAATAGAGAACAAGTTGAGAGTACATGATATTAATCGCGTGGATGGGAGAGACTTAAAACCTATAAGAGAAGTTGATATAAATAACGATTATATTAACTCTCTTTTTGAAAGAAAAACTGCTTATAAAAGTTTTAAAATTAAACCTTACGATAAAAAGACAGAACTGCTATTAGAAACAGTAGGTAAAAATGAGTTCTTAATAGTGCAAGAACCTTATGACATAGGGGTACTTTTTTATAAAAATGGGGAAAAAATTAAGCTCTATGATGAAAAAGGAAGGGAATTTGATGAGGATGAACTCAATTACTTAAGAATGTTAATCGCGAAAGAGCAAGGAGCCAAAAGTTTTGTGCTTCCTTTCGATAGTTCCAAATACTTGACAGAATTTGCAAAGGAGTTTTCTATTGATACTGTAAGCAGTAAAATTTCTCATAAAGAAAGAATGAAAACAATAGTGTCGAAGGAAGGTGTAGAAAAAGACTTACAGATTAATTTGGAATTTGACGGTTTTAGTTTTTTACTAGACCTTTTAGAATATTTACAACATACTTCTAAAAAACTGTCCTCTATTAAAGACAGTTTTCCGTTAAGATATAGAATATCCAAAAGTATAAGATGCGATTGGAAAGATAAAGGGAAAATAATAAGAAGGCTTTTTGAAAAAGCCGATGGAGGAACGGAGTTTTTAGATGGCTTAAAATTTAATAAAGAAGATTCATGGGTGTTAGTAGTTCCAGATTATGAATTACCTGCTTGTAATATTTATATAGAAGCTCCTACAAAAGAAAGAGCTGAAGAGCTATTTTCACTGTATGAAAAAGAAATTAAAAGTATTGTACAAAAGTAAAATTTTGTTTAAAGTTTACGAGATGACTACAGTTTGAAGCGGGTTTTACCCCCGTTTTTTTATATGGTATAATAAGGGCATGAAAAATTTCTCTTGAAGGTGTTTTATTATGAAAAAAGAGGGTAAATATATTTCCGCTACAGAGATAAATCAATTTCTTTATTGCCCTTATCAGTGGTATTATATAAAAAAATATGGATTTGAATATATCAATGGTTTGAGAGAACCAAAAGAGCAAGACTTGCAATTTAGTAACTTTAAGAAAGGGATAGAATATCATGAAAAATATTACAAGGATATTGTGAAAGTGCGATATAAAAAATATGCAATTATTTTTGGAATTATAGCTATTTTATTAATAATTGCAATTATGAGGGTTTTAAAATGATTCTCAATATAATTTTTTTATTTTTCACCATATATTTACTTGTTCAGTCAATTATCGAACAAAGGCCTTATTATAAAAAAATGAAAAGAAGCATAGGATTTCGAGGTGGCAAAATAATATACATAGATAAGCCGCAAGAAGTGAAGAAAAAAGGAGTAATATATGGAAAATTATTAAAATCAGATAAATATGGTTTATCGGGAAAACCAGATTATATTTACCAATTAGGAGAAGAATTGATACCAATAGAATTAAAAAGCAGTCAAGCAGAGGATTCACCTTATTATAAAGATGTTATGCAGCTAGTTGCGTATTTTTTGATAATAGAAGATGTATACCAAAAAAGGGTAAAAAGAGGGCGAGTAGTTTATAAAAATTCAATGTTTGAAGTGTATAATAGACGATCGCTAAGAAGAGAGCTTTTTAATATATTAAAGCAAATGAAAAAAATGCAAGAAGGTAATTATTTGCCTGAAGTAAATCCTTCGTATGCTTTATGTAAATTTTGCCCCTGTAAAGAAACTGTTTGCGAAATATACAAAAATACTTCCAAATAAATACAGAATATTGCGTTTATATAGAGAAAAAATAAAAAAGAAATATAGAAAAATTGAAGTGAGGTATGGCTATGGTAAGAAAATTATTCTTTATCTTAATAGGAATTTTTCTGTGCTTTTCGATTGTCTCTTGTGGAATAGCTAAAAAAGACATTACAAAAGCAGAAAGAAATGAAGCTTTACAAAAGCCTTTAGAGAAACCTAAAGAAAAAGTATCTAATACAGTTAACAAGACGGTTTATACTAACACAGAAAATTTGGACAACACTTTATATGGTTGGGGAGTAAGAGTGTTGCCAAATCATCAAACTCCAGAAATAACTCCTAAGGCGATGGAGCTTATAAAAAAATACGACGCTATTTTTGTAGGTGACACGACAAAAAAGGTAGTTTATTTGACTTTTGATGAAGGATATGAAGCTGGTTATACTCCTAAGATACTAGATATACTCAAAGAAAACAATGTAAAAGCAGCTTTTTTTGTAACTGGACCTTATGTAAAGGAACATGCTGATTTGGTTAAAAGAATGGTGGAGGAAGGACATATAGTTGGCAATCACACTGTCAATCATCCAAGTTTGCCTACTTTGTCTGATGAAAAAGTAAAAGAGGAAATAACTAAATTGGGGGATATGTTTAAAGAGCTAACGGGGAAAAAGATGAAATATTTTAGACCTCCCAAAGGAGAATATAGTGAAAGGACTCTTTATCTTACTAAGTCTTTAGGATACAGGACTGTTTTTTGGAGCCTTGCTATGGCTGATTGGCAGCCACTTCCTGGAGGTCCAGAAGAAAGCTATAATACTGTTATAAGAAGACTTCATCCAGGGGCGGTAATACTTCTTCATGCAGTTTCAAAGGACAATGTTATTGCTCTTGATAGAATAATTAAGAGCGTTAAATCTGAAGGATACGAATTCAAGACTTTAGACGATATACCATCAAAGATGTAAAATAGGTTTTTCGATATAGCTTTTTCTATATCGCAAAAATAAAATTTATACTTTTTCTCAGTAAGTTTAGAAATATTCATAGTATACCAACTTGAAAATTTCGATTGCAGGGTTTTTTTGTAGCAACAAAAATCAAGATACAAAGAGAATGTTAATTAAATAACATTTTGGTACTAATTATCATATTTAAAATTGGCCTTTGATATTTAGTACCAAATAGTTATTTTTTTTATTTATTTTACTGAAAAGGTTTTTGGCATATTACTTGCAAGAGAAATAGGTGGGGGTTATAAAAATGGAAGAAAAAATTCTTGATGCAATAAAAGATTTTCCAATAATAGCTGCAGTACGAGATGTAAAGGATTTAAATGCAGCTCTTTCTTCAAATGCACAAGTCATATTTTTACTTACAGGCGATATAATGAATATTTCTGAAATAGTTCAAGAGGTTAAAAAATACGGAAAAATCGTTTTTGTACATTTTGATTTGATAGAGGGGTTGGGGAAGGATAACAAAGCACTAGAATATTTAGCTGAGAAGGTGAAACCCCATGGTATAATTTCTACCCGCAATAATATCTTAATCCATACTAAACAATTCAATTTCTTTAGCATCCAGAGGCTTTTCCTTTTGGATTCCCAGGCATTAAAAACAGGGCTTACTACAGCAAAGCAAATAGAACCAGATTCAATCGAGATACTTCCTGGTATAATGCCATCAGTAATAAAAGAAATTTCATTAGAAGTGCGAAAACCTCTCATTGCGGGAGGTTTAGTCAGGACAAAAGAGGAGGTTATAAATGCACTTAAATCTGGCGCCATTGCTGTATCAACAAGCGAAAAAAGTCTGTGGTTTATAGAATGAAAGGAGGGATAGTTTTAACATATTGCATAATTATTTTAAAAGTTAAACGATTTGAAATTTGGAATTATGGAGGGATATTTTATGAGTGACCTTGCAAAATATGTTGCTGAATTTTTTGGTACTATGATACTTATTTGGTTAGGTGATGGCGTGGTTGCAAACGTTGTCTTGAATAAATCTAAAGGGCAAAATAGCGGCTGGATTGTAATCACAGCGGGATGGGGATTTGCAGTAATGGTAGCTGTTTATGTAGTTGGATGGATAAGTGGTGCTCACATAAATCCAGCTGTGACTCTTGGTTTAGCAACGATAGGGAACTTTCCATGGAGTTTAGTGCCAGGCTACATTATAGCACAAGTTTTGGGAGCTTTTGTGGGAGCCATAATTGTTTATTTGATGTACATGGATCATTTTGCTGCAACTGATGATCCTGATAGCAAATTGGGAGTTTTCTCAACAATTCCAGCTATAAGAAATTTAAGCAAGAATTTTATGACAGAGGTATTTGGTACTGCCATGCTTTTAATAGGAATACTTGGAATTACTAATAGCAATAACTCTGTTGGAGGAATGGAAGCGCTTTTAGTAGGACTTCTCGTATGGGCGATAGGTTTAAGCTTAGGTGGACCTACAGGTTATGCAATTAATCCGGCGAGAGACTTCGGCCCGAGACTAGCTCATGCTGTTCTTCCTATTCCAGGTAAAGGGGATTCTGATTGGGGATACGGCTTAATAGTTCCAATATTTGGGCCGATAGTCGGAGGAATACTTGGAGCCATAGTTTACCAACTTATTGTGAATATACATTAGTGAAAGAGCTTAAATCGGCGAGAGTTTTTCTCTCGCCGACAAATATAACAAAAATTATGAGGGGGAAAAGAGATGGCAAAGTACATTATGGCTTTTGACCAGGGGACAACAAGTTCCCGTGCGATAATTTTTGACCATAGTGGGAAAATTGTGGCTTCACAAAATCAAGAATTTAAGCAAATTTATCCTAAGGCAGGTTGGGTAGAACATGATCCAATGGAGATATGGGGTACACAAATAGGTGTTGCAAAAGGTGTTATAGAAAAAGCGGGTATTAATCCGGAGGATATTGCAGCTATTGGCATTACAAATCAGAGAGAGACAACTGTTGTGTGGGATAAAAATACAGGAAAACCTATTTACAATGCAATAGTATGGCAATGCAGGAGGACTGCTCCTATATGCGATGAACTAAAAAATAAAGGTTTTGACAAGAAAATTAGAGAAAAAACCGGACTTGTAGTAGATGCATATTTTTCTGGTACTAAAATAAAATGGATTTTGGATAATGTTGAAGGAGCAAGAGAAAAAGCAGAAAAAGGAGAATTGCTTTTTGGAAATATTGATACATGGCTTATTTGGAATTTGACAAGAGGTAAGGTACACGTAACCGACTATTCCAATGCTTCAAGGACGATGATCTTTAACATACATGAGCTTAAATGGGATAAAGAGATATTGGCTGAACTTAACATACCAGAGCAAATGCTTCCGGAAGTTAAGCCTTCCAGTTATGTATATGGCTATACTGATAAAAGTATATTTGGAGTAGAGATACCTATTGCCGGAGATGCGGGAGACCAGCAGGCAGCTTTGTTTGGTCAAGCTTGTTTTAAACCTGGGATGGCAAAAAACACCTATGGAACAGGCTGCTTTATGCTTATGAATACAGGGGAAAAGGCTGTACCTTCCAATACTGGACTTCTCACTACAATCGCTTGGGGAATTGATGGAAAAGTAGAATATGCCTTAGAGGGTAGTATATTTATAGCAGGTGCTGCGATACAGTGGTTGAGAGACGAACTTAGAATAATTGACAATTCACCGCAAAGTGAAGAATATGCGCTGAAAGTTGAAGACACAAACGGTGTATATGTTGTTCCTGCTTTTGTAGGACTTGGAGCACCTTATTGGGATATGTATGCAAGGGGTACGATTGTAGGACTTACAAGGGGAGCAAAAAGGGAACATATAATAAGGGCAACACTGGAATCCATTGCTTATCAGACAAGAGATGTATTAGAGGCTATGCAAGAGGATTCGGGAATCAGATTACAAGCTTTAAAAGTTGACGGTGGAGCAAGTGCTAATAACTTCTTGATGCAATTCCAATCTGACATTTTAGGCGTTCCGGTTGACAGGCCTCAAGTAATTGAAACTACTGCTTTAGGTGCTTCTTATCTTGCAGGATTGGCAGTAGGATTCTGGAACAGCAGAGAAGAAATAGAAAAGAATTGGAATGTTGATAAGCATTTTGAACCTGCTATGGATAATGAAAAGAGAGAAAAACTGTATAAAGGTTGGAAAAAGGCTGTAGAAAGGGCTATGAAATGGGCTGAAGAATAAAATAAAAAATTGATAAAAAGTAGCAGGAATTTTAAAAGATTTGTAGAATATATCTTATTAAAGGGAGAAAAAATAAATAATAAGTATGGTGGAGATTTGGAGAACCATATATAGCCGATAGGATCGGTTATATATGGTTTTTTATCTTTTAAGGAGGTTTTAATGACTATGAAAGAAATGTACGATGTTTTAATAATAGGTGCTGGAGTGGTTGGTTGTTCAATTGCGAGAGAACTTTCAAAATACAAATTAAAAATATTAGTTGTAGAAAAAGGTGAAGATGTGGCTTCAGAAGGGGCTTCTAAAGCTAATAGCGCAATACTACATGCGGGTTATGACCCTGTACCTGGTACTTTAAAAGCTAAGCTAAATGTCAGAGGAAATGAAATGTACGATGAGTTGTGCAAAGATTTGGATGTTCCAATAAAGAGAACAGGTTCTTTAGTTGTGGCTTTTTCTGAAGAAGAGGTAAAAGAGCTCTATGAATTGTTTAATAGAGGAATAAAAAATGGAGTTAAGGAATTGTCTATAATTACTAAAGATATGGTCAAAGAGGTAGAACCTTATATAAACGATACAGTCATTGCTGCTTTGTATGCAAAAACAGCAGGAATAATATGCCCTTATGGATATACTATTGCAGTGGCAGAAAATGCTGCACAAAATGGAGCAGAATTTGTTTTTAATTCAGAAGTAATTGATATCAAAAAAAATGGGGATTTCTTCATAGTAAAAACTCACAAAAAAGAATTTTACAGTAAATATGTTGTCAATGCTGCAGGACTTTATTCAGATGTCATAAATAACATGGTAGGTGCGAAGCCATTTTCTGTGCATCCTAGAAAAGGAGAATATTTGATATTAGATAAAGACCAAGGATATCTTGCAAGGACAGTAATATTCCAGGTTCCAACTAAAATGGGTAAAGGAATATTAGTTTCTCCTACAGTTGATGGAAATCTACTTATTGGACCTACTTCAGAAGACATACAGGATAAAGAATTTAAAGCAACTACCAGAGAAGGGCTTAATAAAGCAATTACAGTTGCAAAAAGAAGTGTGGATAAATTTGATGTCAGAAAGACTATCACTCAGTTTACAGGACTTAGAGCGACTCCTGATACGGAAGACAAAGACTTTATAATTGGAGAATCTGATGTGAAGGGATTTATAAATGCTGCTGGAATAGAATCTCCTGGTTTTACTGCAGCACCTGCTATTGCCGAAATGATAAGGGATATACTTAGAGATACCGGGCTTAAGTTGATTGAGAAAGTAGATTTTAATCCAAAAAGGAAACCAGTTATAAGATTTACTGAACTTTCAGACGAAGAAAGAAACAAGCTTATAAAAGAAAATCCTGCTTATGGAAGAATAATATGCAGATGTGAGACAGTAACAGAAGGAGAGATAATAGATGCGATAAGAAGACCTGTAGGTGCAAAATCTTTAGATGGTGTTAAAAGGCGTGTAAGAGCTGGAATGGGAAGATGCCAGGGAAGTTTTTGCGGTCCGAGAGTTGTTGAAATATTAGCAAGAGAACTTAATATTTCTCCCCTTGAGGTTACAAAGCATGGAAGAAATTCGAATATTTTAGCCGCAGAGACAAAAAAATTTTTGTTAGAAAAAACGGCAGAGGTTTTAAAGAAAGAGGTGTATGAAAATGCTTAATTACGACATAGTCATAATAGGTGGTGGCCCTGCAGGGTTAGGTGCTGCTGTAGAAGCCTATGAAAAGGGTGTAAAAAATATAGTCATAATTGAAAAAGATAAATACCTCGGGGGTATTTTACAACAGTGCATACACAATGGCTTTGGACTTCAGGAATTTAAAGAAGAATTGACAGGACCAGAGTATGCACAAAGATTCATTGATAAAGTAGAAGAATATGGCATAAATGTGATGCTAGAAACTATGGTTTTGGAAATAACTCCTGAGAGAATAGTAAAAGCAGTCAACTCTAGAGATGGTGTGTTTCAAATAAAAGCTGGAGCCATAATTCTTGCTATGGGATGCAGAGAAAGACCAAGGGGTGCTATTATGATACCTGGTACTCGCCCAGCAGGTATTCTTACAGCAGGTACTGCTCAGAGGTATGTAAATATGGAAGGATATCTTCCAGGAAAAGAAATAGTGATATTGGGTTCCGGCGATGTGGGGCTTATTATGGCAAGAAGGTTTACACTAGAGGGTGCAAAAGTCAAAGCAGTTGTAGAACTCATGCCTTACTCTAGTGGACTTACAAGGAACATCGTTCAGTGTTTAGAAGATTTTAATATTCCTCTTCTTTTAAGTCATACTGTCATTGAAATTCATGGTAAAGACAGGGTGGAAGGAGTTACAATTGCCAAAGTTGATGAAAATAGAGAGCCAATTATGGATACTGCACAGTATATAAGTTGCGATACATTAATACTATCTGTGGGGTTAATACCGGAGAATGAACTTTCAAAACAAGCTGGTGTAGAGCTAGACCCTATAACAGGAGGACCTATTGTAAATGAAATGTTAGAAACAAGTGTTCCTGGAATTTTTGCTTGTGGCAATGTCCTTCAAGTTCACGACTTAGTTGACAATGTTACTGCAGAAGCGAGATTGGCAGCTAATTCAGCAATACGATTTATTCGAGAAGGTGAATTTGGAAAAAGTAGTATCAACGTAAAGGCTGGTAATGGTATACGTTATGTTGTTCCACAAAAGATAAATGTAGATAACATAGAAAAGAGGATAAAATTCAGAATGAGACCTGTTAGCGTTTATACTAATGCTACATTAGCAGTAAAGTCAGGAGACAAATATTTACTAAGACAAAAAAGGCAGCGATTAACCCCTGGTGAAATGATTGATGTAAATTTAAGTAAAGACATACTAAAAAATTCAAATCTGGAAGAAGGTATTGTCTTTTTAGTTGAGGAGGGATAAAATGGGATTAAAAGAAATTACATGTATAGTTTGCCCCTTGGGCTGTAGAATACAAGTTGAAATGGAAGGAGGGGAGATAAAAAGCGTAAAAGGATATTCTTGTTCTAGAGGATTAGAATATGCTAAAAATGAAGTTATTATGCCTAAAAGGACTATTACGACAAGTGTGAGAGCGATAGGGGGACATCTTCCACTCTTATCTGTTAGGACAAAAGAGCCTGTTCCAAAAGAAAAGATACCAGAAATAATGCTTGAATTGGCCAAGGTAGAGGTTAAAGCTCCTGTAAAAATAGGAGATGTAGTGGTGAAGAACATTTTGGGTACGGGGGTTGACATAATTGCTACAAGAAACCTTTATGTAAAATAAGTTTTTGTGTGGTGATAAAATGGAGGGAAGAAGGGAAATATTAAGAACTCCTGTGAGTATCCATTCTCAGATTGCTGCCCATATTGTTCAAAAGGTTAGTCACATAAGCAGACAAAACAATGTAAGCATATTTTTAAGGAAGATAAATGATAGTAGATTAATTCCTGCTAACAGTATGCTGTCAATGGTGACTTTTTTTGCTTCTCGCGGTGAAGAAATAGAAGTAGTGGTAGAAGGTGCCAATGTGGAGAATGCTATAAAAGAGTTTAAAGGCTTTTTTTACAATGAATTAGGGAAAGAAAAGGAAGAAAAGACTACTTATGAACTTTTAAAAAATACCTCAATAGCCTATGAGAAAATATTTAATTCCATTGGTTCAGGACTTATAGTTACTGATGAAAATGGGGCAATAATGATTTTTAACAAAGCAGCTGAAAGTATTACAGGGATTAATATGGACCAAGCTATAGGTAAAAAAATACAAGAAGTGGTACAGGATATAAAAATTGCTGATGTGTTAAAAACTGGCAAAGAAGAGATGAACAAAAAACTAAAAATAGGCACAAATGTGGTGTTAACAAATATAACACCTATTTGTACGGATAAAAAAATAGAAGGTGCCGTTATAGTATTTTATGACTTTCCTCAGATAGAATATTTGGAAAATGAGTTAAAAAGAAATAGAAAGCTTGATAAAGCCTTTGACATAATAATAGGTAATAGCGGGAAATTAAAAGATGCTCTCACAATCGCTTCTAAAGCTGCAGAAACTGATTCAACGGTCCTCATAAGAGGAGAAAGCGGAACGGGGAAAGAGCTGGTGGCTAATGCGATACATTATGCCAGTAAAAGGAAGGATAAACCGTTTATAAGGGTAAATTGTGCGGCTATTCCTGTGACCCTATTGGAGAGTGAGCTTTTTGGACATGAAAGGGGAGCTTTTACCGGAGCTGTAACGCAAAAAATAGGAAAATTCGAATTAGCCGATGGGGGAACGATTTTTCTTGATGAAATAGGAGATATTCCCCCTGAGATTCAGATAAAACTTTTAAGAGTGATTCAGGAAAAAGAATTTGAAAGAGTAGGAGGAATAAAAACTATAAAGGTGGATGTGAGGATAATTGCTGCGACAAATAAAGATTTAGAGAAGGCAATAAAAGAGGGGACTTTTAGAGAAGATTTATACTATAGATTAAACGTTATACCTGTGATTTTGCCTCCATTAAGAGAAAGAAGAGAAGATATTCCTCTTCTTGTGGAACATTTTATAGAAAAGCTTAACAAAAAATTAAATAAAAATGTAAAAAAGGTTACTAGAAAAGCTATGCAAGCATTGATATATTATGATTGGCCTGGGAATATACGAGAATTAGAAAATATAATTGAAAGATGTATAACATTGAGTGATAATGATTACATCGATTATAAGGACTTACCTCATTATATTCGAAATGAAAGTGCTGTTATCTCAGATGATGATATTATTTATCTTGGAGAAAACAACGAGCTACTTACAATGGAAGAATATGAGCGCAAAATAATAAAAGCTGCGCTACAAAGGTATAAAAGTTTTAATAAAGCAGGAAAAGTTTTAGGACTTACCCATAAAACTATTGCTGCAAAAGCAAGGAAATTTGGACTTGTTGATAGATAATTCCAAAAGGATTAATTGGCTGATACTTTTTACCAAAATAGCCTTTGAAGGCTATTTCAGACTGTAGACAAACTTTCGTAAATAGGATATTTTGCAATCGGTGCGACTTGTGACAAAGCGGCAACAAAACTTAACAAAACCGAGGGTGGAGGCAGGGCTGTAGCCACGGATGGCGGAGGCGGGCACTAAGACAAGGATGTCGAATGTGCCCGGTACCCTGCCGGAACCCGAAGGTCGAGTTTAGTTTTGTCGCTTTGGAACATCGGAGTGACGATGCAAAATATCCTATTTTAAAAATTTTTTACTTTGTCAACAAGCTATACCTGTTTGCTACATTTATTTGGCATATAAATTGCATTTAAAAATTGGCAAAAGTAAATTGGAAGGAGGTAAATTATGAAAAAGTTGATTAATAATCCTAATGATGTCGTGAAAGAAATGATAGGGGGATTATTGGCTGCTCACCCATCTTACCTGAGAAAACTTGACAACATAGATGTAATTGTCAGAAAAGATGCACCTGTAGAAGGAAAAGTTGGACTTGTAAGTGGTGGCGGCAGTGGCCATGAGCCTGCTCATGCAGGATATGTGGGCTATGGAATGTTGGATGCGGCTTGCCCTGGTGCTGTCTTTACTTCACCTACACCTGACCAAATTTATGAAGCGATTAAGGCAGTGGATGGAGGGAAAGGAGTATTATTGATTATTAAAAACTACACAGGCGACGTAATGAATTTTGAAATGGCTAGAGAAATGGCACAGATGGATGGAATGGAAGTAGATGAAGTGATAGTGAACGATGATGTTGCAGTAGAAAATAGCACTTGGACTCAAGGTAGGCGTGGTATTGCTGGAACTGTATTTGTTCATAAAATTGCTGGAGCAAAGGCACAAGAAGGAGCTAGCTTGCAAGAAGTAAAAAGAGTGGCTGAGAAAGTAATTGCAAATGTAAGGTCAATGGGAATGGCACTAACACCATGTACTGTTCCAGCAGCAGGGAAACCTAGCTTTACTCTTGCAGAAGATGAGATAGAGATTGGTATAGGAATACATGGAGAGCCTGGAACTCACAGAGAGAAAATAAAACCTGCGGATGAAATAGTAGAACATTTAATGGAGAAAATAATAAATGACCTGCCTTATAAAGAAAATGACGAGGTTGCTGTTATGATAAACGGGCTTGGTGCAACTCCTTTAATGGAACTTTATGTTGCGAACAGGAAAGTAGCAGAAATTTTAGAGGATAAAAAGATCAAAGTTTACAAAACATATGTAGGAGAATTTATGACTTCTCTTGAAATGAGTGGATTTTCTATAACAATGTTAAAATTAGATGAAGAACTTAAAACATTGTTAGATGCAAAGGCCGATACACCTGCTTTTAAACAATTATAAATTTTTAGGAGGTAGAGGATGGTTATAACAAAAAATGATGTCTTGAAAATTGTGGACAAAATTGTAGAGGTTATAAAAGAAAATAAAGAGTACCTTACAGAGTTGGATGCTGCTATTGGTGATGCGGACCACGGAATAAATTTAGATAGAGGATTTGATGCCGTAAAGCAAAAATTGACCACATTGCCTGAAACTACTGATATAGGGACAATATTAAGAACTATAGGCATGACTCTTGTATCTACGGTGGGAGGAGCTTCTGGTCCTTTATATGGTACAGCTTTTATGAGAGCTGGCCAAGTAGTTCAGGGTAAAAATGAACTTTCTGAAGAGGATATAGTTAAAATCTTTGAAGCTGCTTTAGATGGCATCAAACAAAGAGGAAAAGCCGAAGCAGGAGACAAGACTATGATAGATTCTATTGAACCTGCATATAAAGCTTTAAAAGAGAGTTTAGAAAATAACATTGCATTGCCTGAAGCATTAAATAGAGCAGCTAATGCTGCTAAAGAGGGAATGGAATACACTAAAAATATTTCTGCAAGAAAAGGAAGGGCAAGTTACCTGGGAGAAAGAAGTATTGGACACTTAGATCCAGGGGCAACATCAGCCTATTTGATGATAAAAACTTTTTGTGATGTTGTCAATTTATCATAATGGTGGAGGAAAAAATGGTTGGAATAGTGTTAGTCTCTCACTCAAGAAAAATAGTAGAGGGAGTCTATGAACTGGCAAGCCAAATGACAGGCGGAAAGGTTTCCATAGGGATAGCTGGCGGGACACAAGATGGCAGATTGGGAACAGATGCTACTAAGATAATGGAGGAAATTAAAAAAGTAGACGAAGGAGAAGGAGTAGTAGTTTTAGTTGATATTGGAAGTGCTGTAATGAGTGCACAAATGGCACTAGAGCTTTTGGGAAAAGAATACGAGGGAAAAGTGAAAATTGCCAATGCTCCTTTAGTGGAAGGAGCAATTGCAGCTAGTGTAGAAGCTTCTATAGGTAGTGATTTTAATAAAGTTCTTTCGGTTGCAGAGGAATCCAAAAAACTTAATAAATTGTAAAATAATTCTAAGTCTGGACAAAGTCCAGACTTTTTTGTAATACATTAAATTTATCAAGATTTAACAAACATCTATTAAAAGAGATTTAATTACACGAAAAATTGATTATGCGGGGAAAAAAGAATATAATGGAGGTAGAAAGACTTAGTGAAAAATAAATAAAAAAAGTATTGTTTGACAAAAAAACTTGCGCAAATGTTAAAAGATAATTGACTGAGAGGTGTAACAATGCAACAAGATGAAGTAATGAAATTGCGGGAACAACTCAATAAAACTCCAAAGACACCAAAGGAAATTTCTATGTTGCTAAAAAGAATAATAAAAAAACAGGAGGAAATAGTACAAATAATTAGCATTTTAGAACTTTTTAATGAGACAGTGTACTTATACCATGTACTATTTAGAAAAAAGAGTGGAGCTAATACTTTAGCATATTTGGATAGAGAAACACAAAACATTTTAGAGACTATCAAAAATATAGTAGATAATACACAGTATTTCGGATTTATGGAAGAAAAAATAATAAAAAAGACGGAGAGGGCAGTCAGAAAATATAAGGACTACTTTGAAAATGCTATTGATGTTTTGTATGGATATTATGTAGAGTCGAGATATGTTAACGATGTGATAAATGATAGAGCGAGAGATTTTTTTTCTGAAGAATTGATAGATGAGGGGGAATTTTACGAAGGCGTTATTAATTTCATAAATGAGGTTGAAGAGGAAAAAGAAGAAAGAATAAAAGAAATATTATCTAGCATTCCTTTTGCAATGTCTAAAAAGCGCTTTTATGAATATTTAACAAGGGGACTGGAAAAGGATTATTCAAATTATGAAGCTTTTTTGGAAAGTGTAATAGATATAGAGGAAAATTTTTATGGTAAATTAATAGAAGGCTATGGCGATTTTTTTCCTCATATTGCTGAGAAAATTGAATACTTACAATCACTGGATTTTAAACATATGACTCGGGAAGAAGTGGATACCTACTTTAAAAAAAGTATAGAATTAATAGAAAGTATCCAACAATTAAGAGAAGTTTGTTTTTCTGTTTTAAAAATTATAAATAGGCTATTAATAGTATTTGTATCAAAAAATAGCTTTAAAACTTTAATTAGTAAAGAACCTTTCATAGTGGATTATATAGTTTTTTATAACAAGTTAAATAGAAATTCTTTAGAAGAAATAGAAAAAAATATCAAAACTTGCGATAATGTAATTTCTAATTGGTATTTCGAATTGTATAGGTATAATTTATTATTAGGAGAAATTGACTATTCTGATCTGGATATTAGAGAAATTATAGATGAAGTTATATTACAAAAAATTGAAATACTTTCAGAATTTGAAAATTTATTAAATGATACAAGTGAAATTGTACTCGAGGATGGTCAAGTAGAAGAAGAACCTATAGATATGGCTGTAATAAAAGGCGAAATAAAAAAAGTCATTTCTTTAATCGAAGATATTTCAAGAAACATGAAAAATGAGTATAGAAAAGCGAGATTGAGAAGACTTATGGGAATTATTCCTGTACCTCAAAATTTTGAAAAAGAAGTCTTGCATTATATAAAAAATTCTATTGAGCTTGACAATTCGCAGAGTAGAAAATTATCTTTTATGCATACGGTAACGAAAAAAATAGAGCTTTACAAGGATTTAAAAAAAAACAAAAAAACTTTTATGAAGCTATAATAAAAGGTGCAAAGGATGTTATTTAAAATGCTGAGAAAAATTATTAATACCTTTTTTATCAGTAGCATGGTTGTATCACTGTTTTTGACTGTTCTTCTTACTAATTTACAATATGTAGTAGTTAATAAAGATTTTTATAAAGAGGAATATGTAAAGAATAATGTAATGTTAGTAACAGGCATGAATATTGAAGAGCTTATGAGAGTTACCCACATAATGCAGAGGTATTTAATGGGTAAGGAAGAAACCCTAGATGTAATGGCAAAGATTAATGGCAGTAGGCAGAGGATGTTTAATGATAGAGAATTAGCTCATATGAAAGATGTAAAAAACTTGTTTCAAATGGGCTTTTTTATAAGAAATATGTCAATAATTGTATTTTTACTAATTTTTACATATTTTCTCTTTACAAAATCTTTTTATAAAGTCTTAGATTATCTTTTAAAAAGTACTATATTTGTAATAATTTTGTTGTTAGTTTTTGCATTAGGAGCAATGCTGAATTTTGATAATTGGTTTACTGTTTTTCACCTTGTGTTTTTTGACAATGATTTGTGGTTATTAGACGTTGAAAGAGATAGACTTATACAAATGTTTCCTTTAGAATTTTTTCAAGATGTGGTATTTTTAATTTTCAAAAATGCTTTTTTTACTTTTGCAGTTATACTTGGAATAGTATGTGGGATCATGAAAATGACAAAAAAGCCTGTTTTTTAAATAGGCTTTTTTGTCATACGCATAAAGTATTTTCTTCTTCCCATAATGTTTCTAATTCTTCTTTTGTAATTGAGTCTTTTTCTAAAAGCTTTTGGGCTATTGCAATAACTTTATGTTTGTTTTCCAACAATAATTTTTTGGCAAGCGTATAACAGCTATTTATAATTTTGTCAATTTCTTTATCAACAGTTTCTGTAGATTTTAACGTATGAAGGTCAAACACTCTGTTTCCTAATTCGCTCATTCCATAGTTGCAAACCATCTGATAAGCAGTTTTTGTAGCTTCTTTAAGGTCATTTTCGGCTCCTGTTGAGATTTCATTGAATGTTATCTCCTCAGAAGCTCTACCCCCTAAAAGCATGGTTATTTTATTTTTCAACTCTGTTTTTGTCAATAAGAAAGTATCATCCTTTGGAAAGTTCAATACATATCCCAATGCTTCACCTCGAGGGACGATTGAAATTTTTTCTATAGTATTTACATTCAAAATTTTTCCAATAATAGCGTGACCTGCTTCGTGATATGCTGCAATAGTTCGTTCTTTTTCTAATACAGATGGATTTTTCTTTTTAAGACCCGCGATTACGCGTTCTAATGCCTCATCAAATTCCTCTTTTCCAATTTTACTTTTGTTTTTCATTACCGCCAGTATTGCTGCTTCGTTGCACATAGTAGCCAGATGTGCCCCTGTCATACCGTGAGTTTTTCGGGCTAATTCACTTAAAGATACCGTTTCGTCAAGGGGTTTATTGCGAGTATGTACCTTTAATATTTCCAGTCTTCCTTTCATATTGGGTGCTCCAATGTGGATGGTCCTATCAAATCTTCCAGGCCTCAGTAATGCCTCGTCCAACATGTCAATCCTATTTGTTGCTCCTATTACTATAATCCCCTCATTGCTATTAAATCCATCCATTTCTACCAATAATTGATTCAAAGTTTGGTCTTTTTCTGAGTTATTATCTGAGTTTCTCTTTGTTCCGACTGCATCTATTTCATCTATAAAAATAATACTGGGAGTACTTTTTTTTGCTTTTGCGAAAAGCGCCCTTATACGACTTGCACCTACTCCTACATATTTTTCTACAAATTCTGAACCGGAAGCACTGATAAAAGTAGAATTAGTTTCACCAGCTAGTGCTGTAGCTAAAAGAGTTTTTCCTGTACCTGGTGGTCCGTAAAATAATATCCCCTTAGGAATTTTTGCTCCCATTTTGTTGTACTTTTCTGTGTTTGTCATAAAGTCGATTATAACTTTTAGTTCATCGATTACTTCATCTAATCCCGCCACATCCTTAAAAGTGATATTATTTTTGCGATGACTGGTGTCTTCCTTTGCTTCAGTTATATTATTATAGTTTACAGGCATGAGCTCCGAGAATTTATTTTTAAATAGTAGGTAAGTTACGACAATTACTGCTATTGTCAAGATAAAAGAGAGATTGAGGTCTAAATTTGGTTTTACTTCTGAGATAAAAATGTAAATAAAAAGTAAATTTATAAATGTAGAAAGCACTAAAATAATAATGTGCAAATTCTTTTTCATAATTTCTCGCCCCCACTTTTATTCTGAATGTAGTTTTTGCTTATTAATACAATTTATTCGCTAATTGAAGAAGTATAAAAAATGATTTTGAAGGCAAAAATGTAAAATAAATGAACGATTAGGAGGGTAGATATGAAAGGATACATGGGAATAGACGTAGGTTCTGTTAGTACTAATATTGCTGTAATTGATGAAAACAATAAAGTGGTAGATTCTATTTACATAAGAACACAGGGTCAACCTATTAAAGCAGTTCAAACTGCTCTTCGTGAGATAAAAAATAAAATCGGTGATATGGTTATTAAAGGAGTAGGTACCACAGGAAGTGCAAGGCAATTAACTGGATTAATGGTAGGGGCGGACATAGTCAAAAATGAAATTACTGCTCATGCTGTGGCGGCTTCCAATGTAATAAAAGATGTAAGAACGGTAATTGAAATAGGGGGACAAGACTCAAAAATCATAATTTTAAGAGATGGGGTAGTAGTAGATTTTGCAATGAATACAGTCTGTGCAGCAGGTACTGGTTCTTTTCTTGACCAGCAAGCACACCGATTAAATATTCCCATTGAACAGTTTGGTGACATAGCCTTACAATCTAAAAGCCCTGTTAGAATTGCGGGTAGATGTAGTGTTTTTGCAGAGTCTGATATGATTCACAAACAGCAGATGGGATATGCTCTTGCTGACATAATAAGTGGCTTGTGTGATGCCCTTGTCAGAAATTATCTAAATAATGTAGGGAAAGGTAAAGAAATAAAAGAGCCGATAGTGTTTCAAGGTGGTGTTGCTGCTAATAAGGGAATAAAGGCAGCATTTGAAAAGGCATTGGGGATGAAAGTATATGTCCCTGAACATTACGGCGTAATGGGAGCCATCGGGGCAGCAATTTTGGCAAAAGAAGCAGTAAAAGAAAAAGGATATACTTCTTTTAAAGGCTTTGAGGTAAGTGGTTTTAAATATAGAGCAGTAGGGTTTGAGTGTACTTTTTGTCCTAATCGATGTGAAGTCGTAGAATTTGTACAAGAAGATGAGGTAATTTCAAGATGGGGAGATAAGTGCGGCAGGTGGTCTAACAACACTAGTAAAAGAGTACATGCAAATACAGCTAGTTAATTGTCCACTTCAACTTACACCCTACAATTTCCTTTACTTAATCTTCTATTAGATATGTTAATCTATATTAAACTTATTAAAAACCCTTCCGAAATAATATGTAAAACTGTATAATAAAACTATAAAGTAATAGTTTCGGGGGTTAAAAGATGGATAACCGCGATATTATTTTTGCTCTTGACATTGGGACAAGGGTAGTTGTAGGGATAGTTGGAGTTGAGAATAACGGGAGATTCCAAGTGCTTGCTGTGGAACAGATGGAACATGAAAGCAGAGTAATGTTTGATGGGCAAGTTCATGATATAGATAAAGTTGCTAGTGCTGTTGAAAAAATAAAGAGAAGGCTTGAAGGTTCTTTAAACATAAAATTAACAGAAGTGTGTATTGCAGCAGCAGGAAGGTCTTTAAAAACTCAATTTGCAAGAGCGGAAAAAAATATTGATGAAGAGCACGAAATAACAGTAGAAGACATCAACAATCTTGAGTTGGAAGCTCTTGAGATTGCTCAAAATTCTGTTGTTTCGCAATCAGGGATTACCAAATATCATACAGTCGGTTATACAGTATCCAATTATTATTTAAATGGCTTTCCTATTACCAATTTAAAGGGACATAAAGGTCGTGAAATAGCAGTAGAAATTTTAGCTACTTTTCTCCCTTACGATGTAGTAGAGGGTCTCTATGCTGCAGTAAAAAAAGCAGGACTTGAAGTTAGCTATATCACTTTAGAGCCTATAGCGGCGATAAATGTGGCGATTCCGCCTGAAATTCGAATGCTTAATATCGCCCTTGTAGATATAGGGGCAGGTACTTCTGACATTGCTATATCTAAAGAAGGAAACATAATAGCTTATTCTATGGTGCCTTATGCCGGCGATGAAATCACCGAATCAATTGCCACCCATTTCCTCACAGATTTTAATACAGCCGAAAAAATAAAGAAGAGTACAAAAAAAGAGATTAAATTTAAAGACGTATTAAATATACAACACAAAATAACTAAAGAAGAAGTGTTACGAATTATAGCGCCACAAGTTAAAATTTTGGCGCAAAAAATATGTGATGAAATTGTAAAATATAATGGTAAAAGTCCTTCTGCAGTATTTTTAGTGGGAGGTAGTAGTAATCTTCCAAATTTACCTGAGGAAATAGCTTCTCTATTGAAATTACCTATAAGCAGAGTATCCGTAAGAGATATAAAATCAGTGGAAATTTTAGATTACAAAGGAAAAGAGTTGAAAGGCCCACAAAGCATAACTCCAATAGGAATAGCTTACTCTGCAATGATAAATAAAAGAAAAGACTTTATAAAGGTTTATATTGACAATGAAACAATAAAAATTTTTAACATAAAAAATCCAACTGTAATGGATGCTTTGATTGCTATAAATTATGATTCTAAAAATTTAATTGTAGAAAAAGGTGAAGACTTGGTTTTCAGGTTAAACGGTCAAAAAGTTGTTATTAAAGGGGAGGAAGGTGTACCTCCTAAAATATATGTAAATGGTTTATTAGCAAATTTAAAGACTCCTATAAAGGATGGAGATAGGATAACAATTGTAAAGGGCAAAAGAGGTCAAGATGCTACAATAACCGCTGGCGAACTACTTAAGCAGCAAAAAGGAAAAGCAATTTTTGTTAATAATTCAAAAGTTGATCAAAAATATGTCATAAAAAATGGAGATGAGATAGTTATAAAAGAAGATTTGACAAGCTTTGCTGTTACAGTAAATGGAAAAGAAGTTGTGTTAAAGGGAAAAGATGAGTATCTGTTTGTAGACATATTTAATTTTATAGATTTGAAACTGGATGATAACAAAGTACCAGAAATGAAACTTAACGGAAGGCGTGCCTCCTATACAGATATATTAAAGCCAGGAGATAATATTGAAATTGAAATGTAAAGGATAAGGTCTCCATTGTTAAAAGGATGGAGACTTTTCTTTATATTATATTAAGTTGTGTAATTTTCGCATTACTGATATAATTAAAAGAGAGGTGAAAAGAAGATGGATGCATTTATAGAAAAATTAGTCAAGAGACAAAAAACTTCGAAAGATACTTTATTTAGTATTGGTGTTGTAGTAGCTGCATTAATTGTTGTGTTTGGAGTGATACCTTTAATACCAATAGTCAGAAATTTGTGGATCTTCTTTTTATTTTTGTTTGCCTATTTAGCCTATTACTTAATAAGGTCGAGAAACATTGAGTTTGAGTATTCACTTACAAATAGCGAATTGGATGTGGATAAAATAATTGACCAAAAGAAGAGAAAACATGTTATAAGCGTTGATTGCAGAGATTTCGAAGTCATGGCAAAAATTAATAGTGATAAATTTACACAGGATATAAAAACTATTAAAAATCGAATTGAAGCAGTAAGTTCTATGTCTTCTCCTGATGTATATTTTGCAGTTTTTGAAGATAAAGGGCTAAAAACTGTTTTGTTTTTTGAGCCAAATGAAAAGATGATAGAAGTGATAGCAAGGTATATACCAAGGAAGCTTTTTAGATAATATTGAGAGGTTTGGGATATGAAAGAAGAATTAAAATTCCTAGATATTAGTAGGAAAACAGGATTATATGTCACAGTATTGAAAGAAATAATAAAAGTGACATCAAAATATACAAGTGTAAAAAGCAGTTATTTTTGGTTCCAGAGGTCGGGGAGACTTTAGAAAAACGTCGGATATTGATATTTGCCTTTTTGGAGATGAAGTGACACATACAGAGGTAAATCTTTTAGAATTTGATTTAAGAGAATTAAATACTCCTCTTGAGTTTGATGTAGTAAGTTTTAAAAGTATTACGAAAGAGGAATTAAAAGAAAACATATTGAAGGATGGAGTAGAGGTATATGATAGAAAAAAGATTACTTCAGAGATTTGAAGATTTTAAAAATGCTTTTATGCGTTTAAAAGAAGCCTTTAATATCGAGATAGAGAATGAGAAATTCATAAGGAGTTGATGAAATGATTAAAGCAGTTGTTTTTGACATGGACGGCGTAATCATTGACAGCGAGCCGATACACATTAAATTAGAAAATGAATTATTCAAAAGTTTAGGGTTAGAGATAAGTGAAGAAGAACATTTGACATTTGTAGGCGCATCTTCTTATTACATGTGGAGAAAAATAAAGGAAAGATTTAATCTTCCACAAAGCGTAGAAGAACTTGTAGAGAAAGACAGGAAAATGTATTTAGATCACGTGTTGAGAACAGGTGAAATAATTCCTATAGAAGGCATAACAGAGACGGTAAAAAAACTTTTTGAAAAAAAGTATAAATTAGCTGTTGCTTCTTCCTCTCCTATAGATGTGATAAAATTAGTAGTCAAAAAGTTAGCAATTGACAATTGCTTTGAGGTTCTTGTCTCTGGAGACTATGTAGAAAATAGCAAACCGTCACCAGATATATTTTTATATACAGCAGCCAAATTAAAAGTAAAACCCTATGAATGTGTTGTAATTGAGGATTCATACAATGGAGTTCATGGTGCTAAAAAAGCAGGGATGACAGTGATAGGTTTTAAAAATCCCAACTCAGGGAATCAGGACTTATCAGAAGCAGATTTTATTGTGGATTCTTTGGGAGAAGAGTTGTTAGGAATTATAGAGGGATTAAACAATGAAAAAAATGTTGCTGAAAAGTAATAAAAAATAAATGGTGCGCCTGACAGGAATTGAACCTGCGACCTCTCGGTCCGGAGCCGAACGCTCTATCCGCTGAGCTACAGGCGCACACCTTACATATAAAAGTTTACTATGAAAAGAGTAGGCTGTCAAATGGGTTTGATAATTATTAAACCTAGTGGTAAAATAATATTTTGGAAACAATAAACAAAAGGAGGAGTGATAAATGCAGAGCGTCAGTATTGAAGCTATAAAAAGAGATATTGGGAAAAATTCAGCTCGCCGTTTAAAAAAGCAAGGTTATATTCCTGGTATTTTGTATGGTAAGGATATGACTGAAAACATTCCATTGGCAGTTGAATATAACAAATTTCAAAGGTTGCTACAACAACATGGAAGAAATGTCCTCTTCAATGTGATTGTGGATGGTTCTACTCATAATGCTGTTGTTAAAGAGATTCAAGAAGATACATTAAAAGGGAAAATAATTCATATTGATTTCCAAAGAGTATCGATGCATGAAGAAATTGAAGCCACCGTTCCGTTAAAATTTGAAGGAATAGGCCTTATTGAAAGTAAAGGTGGAATTGTACAGCATCAGCTTTGGGAGTTGACAGTGGAAAGCTTGCCTGACAAAATTCCTCAAGAAATTGTTGTGGATTTGAGCAAGTTAGAGATTGGAGATACACTTTTTGTAAAAGATATACAAGTTCCTGAGGGAGTAAAAGTTATAGATGACCCTGATGAGATTGTAGTTTCTGTATTGGCACCTAGAGAAGGTGAAGAAGAAGAGGCAGAAGAAGCTGCTGAAACAGAAAAAGAAGGTGATCAATAAAAAAGAGAGAGGGTTACTCCTCTCTCTTTTTTAATAGTTAGCGATTTTTATTTTTTTATTAGTTAGCCTTTCTGGAATTACATCATTTCTGATTAAGTCTTCATAAGTTTCTCTCGCAACAATTATATCAGCTTGACCATTATATACTAAAACTGCCGCAGGACGTGGCAACCTATTATAATTGCTGGCCATTGAATAATTGTAAGCACCTGTACAAGTTACAGCTAATATATCACCTTCTTCAATTTTAGGAAGAGTAATATCCCAAATTAACATATCACCTGATTCACAAAGCTTTCCTGCTATTGATACTTTCTCTGATTTTATATTTTTAGCTTTATTAGCTACAATAGCGTCATATTTTGCTCCATACAAAGCTGTACGTATATTATCAGACATTCCTCCATCTACTGCTACATATTTTCTAACACCTGGTATATCTTTAATTGCTCCTACTGTGTAAAGAGTGGTTCCCGCATTTCCTATTATTGAACGACCTGGCTCTACAATTATGTTTGGCATTTTTATATTTAAAGCAACGGAATATTCCTTTACTGCTTGCATTATTTCGGAGGCTATTTGTTCAATAGGCTGAGGATCGTCCTCTTCTACATATGCTATTCCAAAACCACCACCTAAATCTAGTTCCCCTACTTCCCAGCCTAAAAATTCTTTTAATAATTTTAAGAAATTCATCATAATGTCTATTTCAGCTTTATAAGATTCTGCATCAAAAATTTGAGAACCGATATGAGAATGTAGACCTACTAGATTTACATTTTCCAAGGTTAAAGCATATTCTATGGCTTTTATTGCATCTCCATTAAAAAGTGGGAAACCAAATTTTGAATCTATTTGTCCTGTTTTTACATATTGATGAGTATGGGCTTCTACCCCAGGAGATATCCTTATATAAATATTAGGAACTTTATTCATTTTTTTTGCTAAATCATTTAACATATTTAGCTCATACCAGTTATCTACAATGATTCTTCCAATATTATTTTCTAATGCCATTATAAGTTCTTCTCTTGATTTATTGTTACCGTGAAAGTATATTTTTTCGGGAGGGAACCCTGCTTTTAACGCAGTGTATAATTCTCCACCAGAGACCACATCAAGACCCAATTTTTCCTCTTCAATTATTTTACATATTGCCATTGTCATAAAAGCTTTGCTCGCGTAAATTACTTCATTTCCTGGATAATCTTTTTTAAAACCATTGTAAAATGCTCTACAATTTTGCCTTAAGAGTTCTTCGTCTATTACATAAAGCGGTGTGCCAAACTTTTTTGCAAGAGTTACCGTATCACACCCACCTATTTCCAAATGACCTTTTGAATTTATTTTCATTGTTCCATGAAACATTCTATCAACCTCATTTACTTTAATAATTTACATTATGAAACCTAATAGCAAAATAAAAGCAGCTAAGTATTACCTCAGCTGCCTATTATCCTCATAGACACGGTAATACCTCCTTCCCCCCTATAGCGAGATAGCTCTTCACTGAAGGCTCGGGAAACCTTCAGTGACAGTCCTATACCTATTCGGCATAGGCCCAGCTGCGTAAACTTTAAGGAATTTACGCGCTTCGGCGAGCATCCCTTTCATATACCTTCATCGGCCCTTAAATACCTCTGGTATACTACTCTTGATGACCCGCGCCTCTACCTCACCTTCCAAGAAGATGAGGTATTGTTATTCAATTTTTTTAATTATAATATCATTTATGAAAACAGCTGTCAATAGATTTTCAAAAAATTTTTTATTGGTAATGAAAAATTGGGCAAACTAAGTAGGAGGTGATATAAATGCCATGGATGATAACTTTCATAGTTTCATGGATTATTTTATTTTTATTAATTGATTGGAGATATATAAAATATACAGTATGGGGAGGCCTATTAGCTTTAAGCTTTCAACTTGTTGTAGATGAAATTGCAATTGCTCTAAATCTTTACGATTTTTCTAATGTTGAAATTACAATTTTGAATTCAAGTTTATTTTTTACTTTGGGAGCGCCTTTTTGCGTAGGTATTTTGTATGCACAAACTTATCCTAGAAATAATATTTTACGCCTTATAAATGTGTTTGTTTTGACAGCATTATTTTTTATAATGGAATATTCATTAATATATATAGGGGCACTAAAGTATCTTCACTGGCGCTATTTATATAGTCTAATTATAGACGTGGCAGTACTTTTAGCTTTAGGGAATCTCATCACCATTTTTAGATTATCCCCCTGGATGAGGAGGGGAAGATAGTGAAACTATATGTTTTTTTAAGTTTGATTGGCATTGATGGAATATTGGCGTTTTTGTGGTTTAATTTTTTGAATAAAATTCAAGAGATATAAGGTTAAAGAAAAAAATACCTACTATTGTAGATATATTGTACAAAAATTTGTGCTAATTATCATATTTATTGACGATGGTAAAATAAAAAAAATAGTATTATAATAAAGACAACAAACGTTTTCTGATAGGGGGAATCTAAAAATGGCTGATGTGGTACTCAAAAATGTTTACAAAGTTTATCCAGGCGGTGTTACCGCAGTTAAAGATTTTTCTCTAGAAATACAAGACAAAGAGTTTGTAGTATTGGTTGGACCTTCTGGTTGTGGTAAAACTACTACGCTGAGGATGATAGCAGGGCTTGAGGAGATATCAAGTGGGGAACTTTATATTGATGGTAAACTTGTGAATGATGTGCCACCAAAAGATAGAGATATTGCAATGGTATTCCAAAACTATGCTCTTTATCCTCATATGACAGTGTATGACAATATGGCTTTTGGTCTTAAGCTTAGAAAGGTCCCAAGGGCAGAGATTGATAAAAAAGTAAAAGAGGCAGCTCGAATTTTAGGATTGGAAGAGTATTTAAACAGGAAGCCAAAGGCTTTGTCAGGTGGACAAAGGCAGAGGGTTGCATTGGGACGTGCTATTGTCAGAAATCCAAAAGTATTCTTAATGGATGAACCTTTGTCCAACTTGGATGCAAAATTGAGAGTACAAATGAGGACCGAGTTGGCTAAACTCCATGATAGACTACAGACGACTTTCATATACGTTACGCACGACCAAACAGAAGCTATGACTATGGGTACAAGAATAGTGGTTATGAAAGATGGAGTTATTCAGCAAGTAGATAAACCTCAGACTATTTATGAGTATCCAAATAATTTATTTGTCGCTGGATTTATTGGAAGCCCTCAAATGAACTTTATTGATGCAAGATTGGAGAATAAAAATGGCAAAGTATATGCTACTTTTAAGGGATTCAGCATTTTGGTGCCAGAAGGAATTATAAAGAGATTAAAAGACCCAAGCTATGTGGGAAAAGAAATTGTGTTAGGAATAAGGCCAGAAGATTTGCATGACGAACAAGTGTTCTTAGAAGCATATCCAGAGGCTGTAGTTGAGGCAAAAGTGGAAGTTACGGAGCTGATGGGGCCAGAGACATTTTTATATTTGGACGTGAATGGTGTTTCGTTGACAGCAAGAGTAGATCCAAGAACAAGGGCAAAAGCAGGAGATGTAATCAAAATAGGATTTGACATAAATAAATTGCACATGTTTGATAAAGAAACAGAAATGACAATTTTAAATAGGACAATAAGCGAAGAGGCGGTTATTTCTGCCTTTTAGAATAAAGTCAAAGTTAAGTGTGAGTCTCGAAGTTAGTTTGGCAAAACTTTAGATACAACCAAAGACATGGCTCAGAGACAATAGCCTAGCTTGAGCATAAAGGCAGGAGACTTTTTATAGTGAAAAGTTTGAAGGCGGTTAATTCCGCCTTTTATGTTTTGTGACAAAATGCCACATAGATTTACTTTTGCCTATTATTTCTTCTAGGAAATAGTGTATAATTATTGTATACTATATAAAGTAAGGTGGTATCAAGATGATCGGTTATGACCTTATAAAAAAAGTGGCCTACGATATTCAAAAAAATATTCAAATGCCGTTATATATAATAGATAAGTCTGGAAATTTAATTTACGGCGCGAAAGATTTTTTTGAAAAAAAAGGAGGATTTTTAGAGATAAATGTAGAATATATTGATGAAAAAGAGATATATGAAGTAGGGGAATTTTTATGCTATAACATATGTTACAATGATATTCCTTTTTTTACTATCGCTTTAGAAAAAAAAGATGAACATTCAAAAAGAGTGCTTTATCTAATCTCTCTAATTTTTAAGCAATTACTCTCCAACTATGATAGAGAAGATTTTTTGATAGAGGCCTTAACGGGTAAATTAAGGCCAGATTTAGTGGCCTACTATGCTGAAAAATATAAAATAAATAAAAACGCGAGGTACACAGTAGCAATTGTCGAATCAAGTAATGAAATTGACGATGCGATAAAGATAATTAGGAATATTTTTGAAAAAGGCAGTTTATATACAGTAAAATTTGACGATAAAAGATTTGTAGTGATATTTTCTTACAAAGGGAATTCTTTGATAGAATTTTATAAAACTATGAAAGATATGATTGAATCTGAAGGCTATGTGAAAGTGAAAATAGCTAGTTCTTCTTCTTTTGTGCCGATCGCTGATATACATATTGCCTATGAGGAAGCGAAGTCAGCCTTACTTATTGGGCAAAAGTTGGAGGATGAAAAAGGAATATATATTTACGAAGATTACAGATTTGCGGAGTTATTATGGGGAATTGATATAGAAAAAGTAAATAATTTTATTAAGAAAACAAATGTTGATTTTTCTATTTTTAAAGATGAGGAATTGATACACACCTTAAATGCCTTTTTCAGAAATAGTTTAAATTTGAGTGAGACTGCCAGAGAGTTATACATTCACAGAAATACATTGGTTTACAGACTTGATAAAATTTTTAAAATGACAGGTTTAGATGCCAAAAATTTTGATGATGCTGTTCTGTTAAAAACGATTATGGTTTTGACAAAATTATACAATATTTCGGGGTGAGAAAATTTGATTAAATTTACAAATGTGTCTAAGAGATATAATAAAGATATAATTGCCCTTTCAAATATTAGTTTTGAAATTGAAAATGGAGAGTTTGTATTTATTGTTGGGCCTAGTGGTGCAGGAAAATCCACTTTAATTAAATTATTGCTGAAAGAGGAAGAACCTACATCTGGCAGTATTGTGATTAATAAAAAAGATATAACAAAACTTAAAAAGCGGGAAATACCTTATTTAAGAAGGAGCATGGGAGTAGTTTTTCAAGATTTTAGATTGCTTCCTAATAAAACAGTGTTTGAAAATGTGGCTTTTGCTATGGAAATAGTTGGGGCCCATCCCAAAGAGATAAGAAGAAAAGTCCCGATGGTATTGTCATTAGTGGGGTTAAGTGATAAAGCGAACAAGTATCCTAGGCAGCTATCTGGTGGGGAACAACAAAGGGTTTCTTTAGCAAGAGCCATTGTAAATGAGCCCTCTATTCTTATAGCAGACGAGCCTACGGGTAATCTTGATCCTGATACTTCCTGGGAAATAGTAAAACTCATCTCTGAAATTAACAAAAGAGGTACTACTGTTGTTATGGCCACCCATGCAAAAGACATAGTAGATGCCATGAAAAAAAGAGTAATAGCTCTGGAAAAAGGGAATATAGTACGAGATGAAGCAAGGGGTGTTTATGGATATGCTCTTTAGAAATTTTAAATATTTTTTAAAAGAAGGTTTTAGCAATTTAGCGAGAAATAGGCTTATGACAATAGCTTCTATAACTTCTGTAATGGCAGCAATGCTTATTTTAGGTTTGGTTGTTGTTATTATTTTAAATGTTAATAGTTTGACATATCAAGTGGAATCTCAATTAGAGCTTAAAGCGTTTTTAAAAGATAATATTTCTAAAGAACAAGTTACGCAGATAGGCAATGATATAAAATCAATAGAGGGTGTTACTTCAGTAGTTTTTGAGTCTAAAGAAGAAGCTTTACGAAAATTTAAGCAACAATTAGGAGATAAAAGCTATTTAGCAGAAGGACTAGAAAATGACAACCCTCTTCCCCAATCTTATATAATAAAAGTGAAAGATGCTAATTTGATGAAAGATATTTCAACTAAAATAAAGCAGATAAATGGAGTTGAGAAGGTAAGTTATGGGCAAGATGTTGTAGATAAGCTTCTTGGAATTATAAAGATAATAAGGATAGTGGGGCTTTCCATTATACTTATTCTCTTTATAATTTCAATTGTGATAATCTCCAACACAATAAAATTAGGAGTTTTTGCAAGAAGAAGAGAAATCAACATAATGAAGTATATTGGAGCAACTGATTGGTTTATACGTTGGCCTTTTTTGATTGAAGGTGTAATATTAGGCCTGATAGGTGCTTTATTATCAGTTATAATATTAGTTTTGGCTTATGGATATGTGCTTGATGTTATGAATAATAAATTGATAATGTTCCAGTTATTGCCATTAGAAAAAATAGTAGGGGGCATTTTACTGTATTTTTCCATGATTGGTGCAATAATCGGAGCTTTAGGAAGTGGACTTTCAATCAAAAGGTTCTTGAATGTGTAAAAAAGCAAGGGGGAAGTAGCGTTGCGAGGATATAGGTTAAAATGGTTATTCTTTGGTGCGATGTTTTTCTTTACTACACTCTTTACTTCCTATCCAAAAGCAGATCAACTTCAAGATGCTAAAAACAAATTAAATCAAATCCAAAAAACAATTACTGAGACTAAAAAGAAAAAGGAAGAGGTAATTAATCAAAAAAATGATATTGCTGCTCAAATAGCGGATTTAGATAAAAAACTTAATGTTACACAGCAAGAATTAGCAAATGTACAAAAGCGATTAGCTGATATTACTGAAAAACTTAACAAAACGCGTGAAGAATTAGAAGTCGCTAAACAAAAGGAAAATACCCAGCTTAAAACAATGAAAGAGCGTATAAGGGCTATGTACATAAGTGGAGAATTGGGATACTTAGAAGTACTTCTTGGTGCTAAAGATTTTGGAGATTTTATAACACGATTGGATGTTGTAAAACGCATAGTAGATTATGATTCTAATCTATTCGAATCCTATAAGCAACAAAGAAAACTTGTCGAACAAAAGGAAAAGGAACTAGCGCAAATGCAAATAGAAGCGCAGAATTATAAAAACCAAATAATTTCTCGACAAAGGGAATTACAACTAGCTATGGCTTCTCGGGAAGGTTTGATGAGAGATCTGGAGAGACAGCAAAAACTATATGAACAGCAGGAAGATGAGCTTTTGAAGCAGTCCAAACAACTGGAGAAAGTTATTCAACAATTACAAGCGAAGTCAAAAATCAAATATAGCGGCGGAAAATTGTTATGGCCTGTTCCTTCCAGTAGCGTTATAACATCACCTTTTGGGACGAGATATCATCCTATACTTAAACAGTATAGAACGCATACAGGTATTGATATTGCAGCACAAACAGGAGCTTCAATATTAGCTGCAGCAGATGGACAAGTCATTTTTGCGGGTTATTACGGTGGATATGGATATGCAGTAATTATAGACCACGGGGACGGAATATCCACTTTGTATGGGCACAATTCTGCTTTGCTAGTTAAAGAAGGAGATACAGTTAAAAGAGGGCAAGTTATAGCAAAGGCAGGAAGCACAGGTTTAAGTACAGGACCTCATTTGCACTTTGAGGTGCGTAAAAATGGTGTTCCAGTAAACCCAATGGACTGGTTAAAATAGCCAGTCTGTTTTTTTTATTTCGTGAATGTTGTATAATAAAGAAGAACCTTCATATATATAAATTTTAAGAGACTAAAAAAGGTGGGAATATTATGACTAAAAAAAGATTTTATATTTTATTAGCAGCACTTTTAATAGTCACAAATGTTATAACTTTTGTATTAGCAAATGCAATATCAGTGGTCCTTCCTAATGGTAAAGTTATTGTTTCTCGTGAGGAATACCGGTTGATAAAAAAATATAATAAGCTTTTTGATATTGAGAAAATTCTCAAAAATAGGTATGTTGATAAAGTTGACTTTTCAGCTCTTTTAGAAGGTGCTATAAAGGGAATGGCTAACTCTTTAGAGGACCCTTATACTGTATATATGAATAAAAAAGAATTTTCTGAGTTTATGACTCAAACAACAGGTACTTATGGGGGAATAGGGATAGTTGTAGCAGTTGATAAAGATGACCATATTGTGGTGGTTTCCCCAATAAAAAATACCCCTGGAGAGAAAGCAGGGATAAAATCCGGGGATATAATAATTGAGGTGAACAATAAAAAAGTAAGTGGTAAAAATTTAGATGAAGCAGTAGCTTTGATGAGGGGACCAGAGGGAACAAAGGTTACCCTTACTATAATGAGAGAAGGAAAAACTTTTACTAAGACAATAACAAGAGAGATAATAAAATTAGAAACAGTATATGATGAAATGCTTCCTAATAAGATTGGATATATTAAGATTACAATGTTTGACCAAAACACGGCAAAAGATTTTAAAGCAGCTCTTGATAGATTAAAGTCTCAGGGCATGAGAGGACTTATATTAGATTTAAGAGATAATCCTGGTGGACTTTTAGAGGAAACTATAGATATTTCTAATTTAATTTTGCCAAAAGGGGTTGTTGTGACAACCAAAGGGAGAGTAGACAGTAAAGAATATTATTCTAAAGGACCAGGTCTGGGATTGCCACTTGCTGTGCTTGTAAATAAAGGCAGTGCTAGTGCTTCAGAAATTTTAGCAGGTGCAATAAAAGATAGAAAAGTGGGAGTTTTAGTAGGAACCACTACTTTTGGAAAAGGCCTTGTACAAACTATTGTTGACTTTGGTGATGGTACAGGATTAAAATATACTATTGCAAGGTATTATACGCCAAATGGCACAAATATTCAAGGCAAAGGAATTGAGCCAAACTATGTAGTGGAGCTTCCTGAAAATTACACTCTTCAAGATACTCCTGACTTAAAAGGAGATATTCAGCTTATAAAAGCTTTTGAAATTGTAAAAAGTGAGATAAAGTAGGGTGTTAAAATGATAGCTTTTATTAAAGTTTTTTGGTGGGCAATAGAGACGATAGCTTTATCAGTTTTTAATCCCTTTTTCTGGATAGTGATAATTCTGATAGTAATGCAGTATAGAAACAAAATAGCCATAGAAAGAGAAATTATGGGACAAGAACAAGAACCGATGAAAGAATTGGTTCTTGACTCTGTCTTTTATGGTGTAATTGCTGCAATAATTGGGAGCTTTCTCATGATATTTTTAGGAATAACAATAGAAAATATAGGGCTTCAGTATGTATGGCCTTTGGCCATAGTATTGATGCTTGTCAATCCTAGATATATTTGTTTTTCTTACGCAGGAGGAATAGTTTCTTTATTCAGCTTGTTTTTTGGATTTCCTAATATAAATGTTCCTGCCCTTATGTCCATTGTAGGTGTTCTTCATTTGATGGAAAGCCTTTTAATATATATAGATGGTCCAAGGAATACTACTCCTATCTTTGTAAGGCTTAAGGATGGGCGAGTAGCAGGAGGCTTTACTATGCAAAAGTTTTGGCCTATTCCTTTTGCTGCATTAACTATTGTAACTGGAACTACAATCACAGGGCAGGTTATAAGCATGCCAGATTGGTGGCCCATTATAAAACCATCTGGAATTAATTTAAATAATGTAATTTTTTTGATGATGCCAGCAATTGCGGCTTTGGGGTACGGAGATTTAGCTTTAAGTCAATTTCCAGAGAAAAAAACTCGAATCTCTTCCCTGCGTTTATTTGGATTTAGTGTAGTTTTAATTGCATTAGCAGTGTTGGGAATTTATATTAAATCTTTCCAATATTTAGCAGCCGTTTTTGCACCAGCTGTTCACGAGCTTTTGATATTAATTGGACAAAAGGAGGAAAAGGAAAATCCACCTCTTTTTGTTGCGCCGGATAAAGGAGTGATGATTTTAGCGACAGCCAAAGGTTCTCCTGCTAGAGAAATAGGGATTAAGCCGGGAGATGTAATATTAAAAATTAATGACGTTACTATTGAGGAGCCGGATGATATAATACGAGTACTTAATGAAAGACCTTCTGTTATGTGGATTACTGTGAAGGATTTAAATGGCAATTATATTAACTATGAATATAAAGATCCCCAAGGAATTTTGGGATTGGGAATTTTAATAGTGCCAAAGGCAACTTCTATGATTTATGAAATTAATGAGGAAGGAATATTTATTAAAAAATTAAAAGAAATAATCAAGAACATCTTTAAGAGAAATAAATAAGGAGGAAAGGTGAGTGTTTTTACAAACCTTTGAGACTTATAATTCTTTTAATGAAAGAGAGTTAAAAAATAAAAACGTGGTTGTAATAGATACCCTACGAGCTACAAGTGTTATTACTACTGCTCTGTATAACGGAGCTAAAGAGATTATTCCAGTTTCGGAAGTAGAAGAAGCGATGGAACTTGTAAAAAATTTAGATAAAACGGCTTATCTTTTGGGCGGGGAAAGGAACTCCATGAAGATTGAAGGCTTTGATTTATCTAATTCTCCTCTGGAGTATACTCGTGAAAAGGTAGAAAATAAAACAATAATTTTCACTACTACCAATGGGACAAAAGCTTTAAAAAAAGTTTCTTTAGCAGATAATGTAATTTTAGGATGCCTTTTAAATGCTTCTGCTATTGCTAAGTATATACACAACAATAATAAAGATACAATAATTGTATGTGCTGGTACAGAAGGAAAATTTTCTTTTGATGATATAATAACTGCCGGAGTCATATATAAAAAGCTGCAAGATTTAATGGATTTTAAAAGTGATGATTTGTCAAAAGCCAGCTATTTTTTGTATAAACCCTATGAAGATAACTTGTATGAAATAATGAAACATGGCTATCACTTAAAGAGATTAGAAGAATTAGGATATAAAGAAGACATAGAATTTTGTTTAACAGTTGATAAGTTTGATATTGTACCAAAACTCAAGGATGGAGTCATAAGAAATTCAGCCGACCTGTAAAGGCCGGCTGTTTGGTTATGTTTGTGTTGACAAGTAGGGTATGCTATAATAATAAGATGATGAATTGCAAAGAGGGTAGAAAAAATGAGTGGATTTAAGTTGGTATCTAATTTTAAACCAACAGGAGATCAACCTCAAGCTATAGAGAAATTAGTTGAAGGAGTAAAAAAAGGATATAGATTTCAAACTTTACTAGGTGTCACAGGTTCTGGAAAGACTTTTACTATGGCTAATATAATACAAAAGCTAAACAGACCTACTCTTGTTATTGCCCATAATAAAACTTTAGCTGCACAATTGTACAGTGAATTTAAAGAATTTTTTCCTGAAAATGCCGTGGAATATTTTGTAAGTTATTATGACTACTATCAACCGGAAGCTTATATACCCCAAACCGACACTTATATTGAAAAAGACGCTTCTATAAATGAAGAGATAGATAAATTGAGGCACTCTGCTACCGCAGCACTTTTTGAAAGACGAGATGTCATAATTGTCGCCAGTGTTTCTTGTATATATGGGTTAGGAGACCCTATAGATTACGAAAATCTTATGCTTTCTCTAAGGCCAGGGATGATAAAAGACAGAGACGAAATAATTAAAAAGCTTGTGGATATACAATATGAAAGAAATGATGTGAATTTTACAAGAGGCAAGTTCAGGGTAAGAGGAGATGTAATAGAAATTTTCCCTGCTTCTTTTTCTAATAAGGCGATAAGGGTTGAGCTTTTTGGAGATGAAATTGACAGAATAGCGGAGATTGATGTGCTAACAGGTGAAATATTAGGCTTTAGAAAACACGTGGCTATATTTCCGGCTTCTCACTATGCTACTTCAAAAGACAAATTAGAAAGAGCAATAAAAAGCATTCGAGAAGAATTGGAGCAAAGGTATAAAGAACTTAAAGATGCTGGTAAAATAGTAGAAGCTGAAAGGCTAAAACAGAGAACAAATTATGACTTAGAGATGCTACAAGAGATGGGCTACTGCCAAGGAATAGAAAATTATTCAAGGCATATTTCAGGAAGACCTCCAGGAAGCCCTCCTTATACCCTTTTAGATTATTTTCCTAAAGATTTTCTCATTTTTATAGATGAGTCTCATGTGACAATTCCTCAGATTAGAGGAATGTACAATGGAGATAGGTCAAGGAAAGAAGCATTAGTAGAATACGGATTTAGACTTCCTTCTGCCTTTGACAATCGTCCTCTTACTTTTGAAGAGTTTGAAGAGAGAATAAATCAAGTTATCTTTGTTTCTGCAACACCAGGGCCTTATGAAATTGAACATTCAGAGCAGGTTGTTGAGCAGTTAATACGACCGACAGGTCTTGTGGATCCAGAAGTGATAGTAAAGCCTGTTAAGGGACAAGTAGATGATTTGATAGGGGAAATTAGAAAAACAGTTGATAAAGGCTTTAGAGTACTTGTTACAACCCTTACGAAAAAAATGGCTGAGGATTTAACGGATTATCTCAAGGATATGGGAATAAAAGTAAAATATTTACATTCTGATATTGAGACGATTGAAAGGGTTGAAATAATAAGAGATTTAAGGCTGGGTAAATTCGATGTTTTAATAGGCATAAACCTTTTGAGAGAGGGATTAGACATACCTGAGGTTGCTTTGGTGGCAATATTAGACGCAGACAAAGAGGGATTTTTGCGTTCAGAGACTTCCTTAATACAGACTATAGGACGTGCCGCAAGAAATGCGGAAGGACGAGTAATAATGTATGCAGATACTGTAACAAATTCTATGAAGAGAGCAATTGATGAGACGAACAGAAGAAGAAAGATACAAATGGAATATAACAAGAAACACGGTATAACTCCAAAGACTGTAATTAAGGGAGTAAGAGATGTGATTGAAGCTACTCATGTAGCTGAAGAAGAACAGAAGTACACAAGAAAGAAAGTTAAGACTTATGACCCTGAAATTATTAAGTCAACGATAGAGCAACTTGAAAAAGAAATGAAAGAAGCTGCAATTGAGTTGCAGTTTGAAAAGGCTGCAAAATTGAGAGATGTGATTTTTGAATTGAAAAAACAGTTGGAGGAAGTAGTTTGAGGTGAAATCATGGCCAAGGACAAAATTGTAATTAAAGGGGCAAGAGTTCACAATTTAAAAAATATAGATTTGGAGATTCCACGAGATAAATTAACTGTGATAACGGGTTTATCAGGCTCTGGTAAGTCTTCTCTTGCCTTTGATACCATTTATGCTGAAGGTCAGAGAAGATATGTGGAATCTTTATCCGCTTATGCAAGGCAATTTTTGGGACAAATGGACAAACCAGACGTTGATTATATAGAAGGTCTTTCACCGGCAATATCTATAGACCAAAAGACCACAAATAAAAACCCTCGTTCTACTGTAGGTACGATAACTGAGATTTACGACTATCTAAGGCTTTTATATGCAAGGGCTGGGATCCCCCATTGTCCTGTTTGCGGAAAAGAGATTAGCATGCAAACTATAGATCAGATGGTTGACAGAGTCAAAGAATTGCCGGAAGGTACAAGGATACAAATACTGGCTCCTGTTATTAGAGGAAGAAAAGGGGAATATGCTAAGCTTTTAAATGACATAAAAAAGAGTGGGTATGTCAGAGTGAAAATTGATGGAGTCATGTACGATGTAAATGAGGAGATTAAGCTTGACAAAAATAAAAAGCATACTATTGAAGTTGTGGTAGACAGGATTATTATAAAACCGGGAATAGACATGAGGCTGACGGACTCTATAGAAACAGCTTTAAAATTAGCAGATGGGATAGTTACTATTGATGTAATAGACAGAGAAAGCTTTACACTCTCTGAAAAATACGCTTGTCCAGAGTGCAACATAAGTATTGAGGAGCTTTCTCCGAGGATGTTTTCCTTCAATAGCCCTTATGGGGCTTGTCCTGTTTGCACTGGATTGGGAGAATTTATGAAGGTAGATCCAGAGCTTTTAATACAGGACACAAAAAAATCTCTAGCAAATGGCTTGTTGCCGGGAATTGTTGCTTCACAGGATAGTTATGCTTATTACAACATTTTAAGATTGATTGAACATTTTGGATATACGGAGAATACTCCTTATGAAAAGTTTAGTGAAGATTTAAAAAGTGTACTGCTTTATGGTAAAGATACAAAGGGAAAATTCTATGGATTTGAAGGGATAGTAAACAATCTTGAAAGAAGGTACAACAATACTTCTTCAGATTTTATAAAAGAAGAGATAGAAAAGTATATGAGACCAGTTACTTGTCCTGCATGCCATGGAGCAAGATTAAAGCCAGAAGCGTTAGCTGTAACTATTGGCGGACTTTCTATAAAAGAAATGACAGACCTTTCTGTTGGCGAGCTTATAAAATTTATTAATGAACTCAAATTAACAGAAAAACAAGAGATTATTGCAAAGCCAATTTTAAAAGAAATAAAGGCAAGGCTTAATTTTCTTGTAGATGTAGGCCTTGATTATTTGACTCTGTCAAGGCCCGCAGCTACTTTATCAGGTGGAGAAGCACAAAGGATAAGGTTGGCAAGTCAGATAGGCTCTGGGCTTGTAGGAGTCACATATATCTTGGACGAACCCAGCATTGGACTTCATCAAAGAGATAATGAAAGGCTTATAAATTCTTTAAAAAAATTAAGGGACCAAGGTAATACTCTTATAGTAGTAGAGCACGACGAAGATACAATATATGCGGCAGACTACATTGTGGATGTAGGGCCAGGAGCAGGTGAGCATGGAGGAGAAATTGTAGTTGCTGGTACGATAGAAGATGTATTAAAATGTGAAAAATCAATTACAGGAAAGTATTTAAGTGGTAAAATAAAGATAGAAGTGCCAAAACAGAGGAGAAAACCTAATGGAAAAGCTTTAATAGTGAAAGGAGCGAAGGAAAACAATTTAAAAAATATAGATGTGGTTTTCCCTCTTGGAGTATTTATATGTGTTACAGGGGTTTCTGGCTCAGGCAAAAGCACCCTTATAAATGAGATACTCTACAAGGCATTGGCACAAAAAATTTATAAATCCAAAGATAAACCAGGTAACCATGATACAATAGAGGGTATTGAGAATATAGACAAAGTAATAAATATTGACCAGTCTCCTATAGGCAGGACTCCTCGTTCCAATCCCGCTACCTATACAGGAGTTTTTGACTATATAAGAGAGGTTTTTGCAAATACTCCAGAAGCTAAAATGAGAGGTTATAAACCAGGGAGATTTAGTTTTAATGTTAAAGGTGGTAGGTGTGAAGCCTGCGGAGGAGATGGTATAATTAAAATTGAGATGAACTTTTTGCCGGATGTGTATATTCCCTGTGAAGTCTGCAAAGGCCAAAGGTATAATAGGGAGACATTGGAAGTAAAATATAAAGGAAAAAACATTTCGGATGTACTTAATATGACAGTAGAAGAAGCATTAGAGTTTTTTGGAAATATCCCTAGGATAAAAAATAAATTAATGACTTTATATGATGTAGGACTAGGATATATTAAGCTAGGGCAACCTTCTACTCAACTTTCAGGAGGAGAAGCCCAAAGAGTAAAATTAGCTACTGAACTTTCTAAAAGACCTACAGGTAAGACATTATATATTTTGGATGAGCCTACAACTGGATTACATTTTGCAGATGTGCATAGGCTTCTCGACGTTTTAAACAGATTAACTGATGCGGGTAATACTGTTATTGTAATTGAACACAACTTAGATGTCATAAAAAGTGCAGACTATATCATTGACTTAGGACCAGAAGGTGGAGACAAGGGTGGAATGGTAATAGCTACAGGAACACCTGAGGAAGTTGCTACTAATGAAAATTCTTATACAGGCCATTTTTTGAAAAAAGTCCTTTCTCAAAAATGAGGTGAATCTATGTATTATGCCATAGCTTCTCAGATATTAAAATATGTCCTTATTTTTCTCATCTACCTGTTTTTATACAGGGTTTTTAAAATAGTGTATATGGACATGAAAGGGGCAAGATATGAGAGGCAAATAACAGCGGCTAAACTTTCTTTTCTAAATGGAGAAAGGACTTTTAATCTTTTTGAAGTTACTACCATAGGAAGGTCTGAAGAATGCGATATAGTAATTGAAAGCCCTTATGTATCTGCAAGGCATGCTATCATACGAAAAAGGGGCAGAAGGTTTTATATACAAGATTTAAACAGCACAAATGGCACTTTTATAAATGGCAAAAGAGTAAAAGGAATTGCTAAAATAAAAAATAACGATGTAATTACTTTAGGTGATGTTGAACTTAAATTTATTTTGTAGGTGAAATCTTATGGAAGAATATATAAAAACTGGTTCTAAAGCCATGAAAGATATCTTTTGGATATTTACAATAGCGTTTTTGTTGCTTTTTATATACAATAAGCCCAAAGGATTTGATACTATATATTTTACATTAACATTTCCAATATTAATTTATATTGTTTATTACTTACATGTAAGGCTGTTCCCTTTGGGGGAAATTCAGTTTATCATTTTAACTTCTTTTTTGACAGAAATGGGACTTATAATAATATATAGAGTTGCACCAAATTTGCTCATAAAGCAGATTATTTGGATATCGATAGGATTTTTACTTTACTTTATTTCCTCATATATTTTAAAATATTACGATTTACTTAACAAACTCAAATATGGAGAAGCTATTTACATTGTCCTTACAATAGCGCTGCTGGTATCCACATTAATTTTTGGAAGGGAAATAGGTGGCGCCAAAAACTGGCTTACTTTTGGTGGAATATATATTCAGCCTGCTGAAATTGCTAAAATAATATATATAATTTTTCTAGCAAAATATTTGTGCAACAAAAAGAAGACAAAACACATAATTATTTTAGCAATAATAACTCTTGTGATTGTGGGAATATTTGTATTAGAAAAAGACTTGGGAATGGCATTTTTATTTTATGCTACTACAGTATTATTAATCTTTGTTTCTACTTCTAATCTATTGTACACTGCAGTAGGGATTGGGTTATTTGTTTTAGGAGGCTTAATATCCTACTTTTTGTTTTGGCACGTAAGAGTAAGAATTGAGGCATGGTTAAATCCTTGGATGGATGTACCGGGAAAGTCATATCAAATTGTGCAATCTCTTTTTGCCATTGCGGCAGGAGGCTTTTTTGGTACAGGGCTTGGTATGGGGCATCCCGAGTATATACCGGTTGTGGCAACTGACTTTATTTTTTCTGCTATTAGTGAAGAATTTGGACTTTTAGGGGCTGTAGCCATAATCCTTGCGTATTTTGTTATAATGTATAGAGGAATTAAAGTAGCACTAAAGGCTAAAGAGGAATTTGGTACATTACTAGCTACAGGCCTCGTTTCAATATTTAGCTTACAGGTTTTTATTATAATTGGAGGTGTCACAAAATTCATACCTCTTACAGGAGTTACCCTCCCATTTGTAAGTTATGGAGGCAGTTCTATGGTGACAAGCTTTGTGACGTTGGGTATGCTAAATGGCATAGCTCTTAAGGAGGAGCAGGAAGATGCCAAATTTGAAACACAATATTAAAATTCTATTTTGGGTTTTTTCTGCGCTTTTTTTTAGCTTAATTGCCTATTTAACTTATTTCCAGATATACGAAAGAGATAAATTAATTACAAGTTCTTATAGTATTTACAATAAAAGACTTATAGAGGAAGAAAAAAAGATATTAAGAGGAAGTATTTTGGACAGGAATGGTATCATTCTTGCAAAAAGCGTTGAGGTTGATGGGGTGCAAAAGAGGGAATACCTGGATGGCCCTGCTTTTGCCCATGTGATAGGATACAGCCGTAGAATATACCAGCAAGGAAACACAGGCATAGAAAAAGCCTATGATAGAGAACTTCTTGGAATGGTAGGAAATGACCCAATGACTATTTTAAGAAAGTTAATTTTAGCGAGAAAAAAAGTAGGAGATAATGTATATTTGACAATAGATAAAGCTCTTCAGGACCTTGCTTACAAAGAAATGGAGGGTAAAAAGGGGGCGGTTGTAGCTTTAAATCCAAAGACAGGAGAAATTTTAGCAATGGTTTCCACTCCTTCTTATGACCCCAATACTTTAGGAGAGAATTGGGAAGAAATAATGACAAGTTCTGAGCACGTAGTTTTAAATAGAGCTACGCAAGGTTTGTATCCACCAGGTTCTACATTTAAAATTATAACTACTGCTGCAGCTCTGACATATAAACCTGAATTATATGACGAGACTTTTAATTGTAAAGGGTATATAATTGTAGATGGCGATAGAATAAATGATTTTGGAGGCATTGCTCACGGAATAGAGGATTTTAAGCAGGCTTTTTATAGGTCTTGCAACTCATTTTTTATACAGCTTGGCTTGGACTTGGGAAGTGAAAATTTACAAACAATGGCTTACGCTTTTGGATTAAATAAAGGAGTTCCTTTAGAGATAGATACAGTAAAAAATCAATTTCCACCTCTTGAGAAAAGGACTAGTTTAGCAGAAACATCTATAGGGCAAGGTGAAATGCTGGTAACCCCTCTTTCAATGGCTTTAGTCGTTTCTGCCGTGGCAAACGATGGAGTTATGATGAAGCCCCATTTAATGAAATATGTAGTAGATTCTATTTCAGGAGCAGTCATTGAAAAAAGCACCCCTTCACAGTATTTAAATCCTATATCAAAAAAGGTGGCAGATACTATTAAACAATTGATGATAGGTGCTGTTAACGATAAAGAGGGGACAGGAAAAGCTGCACAAATTTCCGGCGTTACAGTTGCAGGCAAAACTGGTACTGCAGAAAATCCTCATGGGGCGCCTCACGCTTGGTTTGTAGGTTTTGCACCTGCTGAAAATCCACAAATAGTTGTAAGTGTAATAGTTGAAAATGGCGGTCAGGGCGGAAAAGTAGCAGCACCTATAGCAAGAGATATAATAAAAGCTTATTTGACTAAATGACCTGAAGGTGATGGACGATGACCATAGAAGAAAAATTAAAGCTTTTGCCTGAGAAACCTGGCGTTTATATAATGAAAGACAAAAAAGGTGAAATAATTTACGTAGGTAAAGCGATAGTTCTCAAAAACAGAGTAAGACAGTATTTTCAAAATAAAGAAAATCAATTGCCAAAAGTAAAAGTAATGCTTTCTCACGTGTCAGACTTTGAGTATATTGTTACTGATACTGAACTTGAAGCTTTGATGTTGGAATGCAATTTAATCAAAAAGTATAAGCCTAGGTATAATGTATTATTAAAAGATGACAAAAATTACCCCTATATTAAAGTTACAGTAAATGAAGAGTATCCCCGCATAATGTTTACGAGAAGGATTGAACCCGATGGGGCGAAATATTTCGGACCTTATAGCAGTGCCTTTGCAGTAAGGGAGACTATAAAACTTGTAAGAAAAATGTTTCCGATAAGGACATGTAACAGAAATATTGAAAAGGATATGAGGAAGGTTAGAGCATGTCTTTATTACCACATAGGATTGTGTTCTGCTCCTTGTACTAACAAAATAAATAAAGAAGATTATAGAAAATTAGTGGACCAAGCAGTTCTCTTCCTTGATGGAAAAAGAGATTGGCTAGTACAAAAACTTAAAGAAGACATGCAAAAAGCGGCGGAAGAATTAAGATTTGAGGAAGCAGCGAGAATTAGAGACCAGATTTTTGCTATTGAAAGTACCTCAGAAAAACAAAAGGTGGTATCAGTAGGAGAAGATGAACAGGATATAATTTCAATAGCAAGAGGTGCGGGTATTTCCTGCATACAGGTGTTCTTTGTGCGTGATGGAAAATTAAGCGGAAGAGAGCATTATTATATGAAAAATACAGAAGGCATGGAAAGAGGAGAAATAATCTCTTCTTTTATAAAGCAATTTTATGAAGGCGCTCCTTACATTCCCAAGGAAATAATAACTGATGTGGAATTAGACGAAAGAGAGCTTCTCAGTGAGTGGCTATCACAAAAGAGGGGCAACAAAGTTTTTATAACAATTCCTATGAGAGGTAAGAAAAAAGAACTGGTGGATATGGTTTATCAAAATGCTTTAGAAGCTCTTAAGAATGACATATCAATAAGAGAGGAAATTTCAAAAGATCAGGCTGTATTAGAACTCTCTAATTTAGTGGGACTTGATTATGCCAGAAGGATTGAAGCCTATGATATTTCAAATACAAGGGGACAAGACAATGTAGGAGCCATGGTGGTGTTTGTAGACGGAAAACCTAAAAAAAGTCAGTACAGAAAATTTAACGTAAAATATGTTGAAGGGCAGGACGATTATGAGAGTATGAGAGAGGTAATAGAAAGGCGTTTTTTACACGGAATTGAAGAAAAAGAGCTTATTGAAAAAGGCGAACTTGAAGAAAATAAAGCCAAATTTGCTGAAATGCCTGATTTAATATTAATAGACGGTGGTATAGGGCATGTAAATGCTGTACTGCAGGTATTGTATGGTTTAGGGATTGCTATTCCTGTTTATGGGATGGTAAAAGATTCAAAACACAGGACTCGAGGCCTTGTATCACCTCAAGGTGAAATTGATATACCTATGACTACAAAAGCTTTTCGCCTGATTGCTCAAATACAAGAAGAAGCTCACAGATTTGCGATAACTTTCCACAAAGAAAAGCAAAGCAAAAGATTCAAAAGCGAACTTCTCAATATCCCTGGTATAGGTGAAAAAAGGGCAAAAGCTTTATACGATGCTTTCAACTCTATAGAAGAAATAAAAAGGGCAAGTGTGGAGGACCTCAAAAAAGTGAAAGGAATGAATGAAAAAGCTGCTCAAGCTGTATATGAATATTTTAGAAAATAAAAAGCGTCAAGATTTTGTCTTGGATGCTTCAGCTTGTTGACAAACTTTCGAAAAGAAGATATTTTGCGCTTGGCGCGACTTGTGACAAAGCGCTAACAAAACTTAGTGAGACCGAGGGTGGAGGCAGGGCCGAAGCCACGGATGGCGGAGGCGGGCACCTTAAGGCATGGATGCCGATTGTGCCCGGTACCATGCCGGAGCCCGAAGGTCGAGTTTAGTTTTGTCGCTTTGGAACTCTGGAGCGACGATGCAAAATATCTTCTTTAAAAAATTTTGACTTTGTCAACAAATTTAAGCGTCAAGATTTTGTCTTGACGCTTAAATGTAATCCAGTAAACCTCTTACAGATACATCTCCTGACATAATACTAAGTCTTTTACCCTCTTTAGTTTCTACTATCAAACTTCCATTACTGTCAATAGTTACAGCTTTTCCCTCCATTTCACCTTCATTGTAAATAACTTTTATCTCTCTTCCTATTGTTATAGATTTTGCAATGCATATAGGTCTTATGTATTCAAAGCCTTTTTGTAAATATGTATTATAATAAAATTCCAGGTTATTTAAAATGCTGGCAGTAAGTTTTTTCCTATCAACTTTAGAATTGGTTTCTAAGTTTAAAGAAGTGGCTTTTCCTTTTAATTCTTCAGGGAAATTGTAACAATTTACATTGACTCCAATTCCTATTACCACATAGTTTATTTTGTCAATTTCTGAACTCATCTCTGTCAATATTCCACATACTTTTTTATTGTTTACTATTATATCATTTGGCCATTTTATTTTATTTTCTACATGAGATAATTCTTCAATAGCTTTAACTACAGAAATTGCCGCTACTTGTGTGAGATTAATTGCCTCCTGTGGCTGTATATTTGGTTTTAAAATGACAGACATCCAAATACCACAGCCTTTTTGAGATAGCCAACTTCTTCCCAATCGTCCTCTACCTGCTGATTGTTCTTCGGCAATAATTACTGTACCATCAGGAACTTTTGATGCGATTTCTTTTGCAAAATTATTGGTGGAATCAATAGTTAACTTATGTATATAATTTTTTCCTATAAAATTTGTAGTAAGATAAGGGGATACTTCTTCATAAATTAGCAAATCAGGCTCAGAAACTAATTTATACCCCAGTTTATGATGAGATTTTATTTGGTATCCTTCATTTTTTAATTCATTTATATGTTTCCATATAGCAGTTCTTGAGACGTTAAGTTGCTCAGATAGTTTTTGACCCGAGATATATTCTCCTTTGTTTTCTTTTAAAAATCTGATAAGTCTTTGCCTTAACATTTTTTCACCTCAAAAATTTTGATTGGCTATACACAATATTATAATTTACCTCCTTCAAGAAGAAAAGTTTTTGTCTATTTACTTATTTTCCATTAAATAATATAATTGAATTAAACGCGGCGCTTTGTTGCTAGCTGGAGGTGAAAAAGTGGATAAAATTCCTGTTGAAGCTTTGATAAGGGATTTAAATTTGGAAGTTGTGGTTGAGGCTAAAAATAATAAAATAGATATAACCACCAGTGATGTAAATAGGCCGGGATTACAGTTTTCTGGCTTTTATGAACATTTTGCATATGAGAGAGTTCAAATAGTAGGCAAAGTTGAGATGACTTTTATAGAGCAATTACCAGAAAATGTATTACCAGAGAGAGCAGACAAATTCTTTGCTTATCCTATTCCTTGTCTTATTGTAACAAGAGATTTGAATATACCTCAAGAACTTATAGATGCTGCTCAAAAGTACGATAGATATCTTTTAAGGACAAAAGAACCTTCTACCAAATTTATAAACAGATTAATAAATTACCTTGATGAAAAGCTAGCACCTCAAATTACCATTCATGGAGACCTTGTGGATGTATATGGAATAGGAGTTCTTTTGTTGGGTGAAAGTGGCATAGGAAAAAGCGAGACAGCATTAGAATTAATTAAAAGGGGACACAGGTTAGTAGCTGATGATGCAGTGGAAATCAGCAAGATAAGCGAAGATAAGCTTCAAGGAAGATCGCCGGAGGTAATAAGGCATTTTATTGAGATAAGGGGTATTGGCATACTTGACATAAAGACATTGTACGGTGTAGGGTCTGTTAGAAATACAATGAATATAGATTTGGTTATCCAATTGGAGGAGTGGGATGAAGATAAATATTATGATAGGTTAGGATTGGAGGATGAATATATTAAATTTTTAGATGTAAAAGTGCCAAAGCTTACTATACCTGTGAGACCAGGAAGAAATCTCGCGATAATAGTAGAAGTAGCAGCGATGAACCACAGGCAAAAACAGATGGGGTACAACGCTGCCCACGAACTTAATAAAAAGTTATTAAAACAAATAGGAAATTAAAAGGAGAGGATAAAGTTGAAGTTAGTTTTGGATACTCACACCCACACAATTTCCAGTGGCCACGCTTACAGTACTATTACAGAAAATGCAAGAGAGGCTTATAAAAAAGGACTTCAACTTATATGCATGACAGACCATGGGCCTAAAATGCCAGGGGCTGCTCACTTTTGGCATTTTGGGAATTTAAAAGTGCTGCCTGAAAAAATAGAGGGGGTGGAGATATTAAAAGGGGTAGAAGCTAATATAATGGATGAAGAAGGAAATTTGGACTTACCAGAAGAAATACTTAAAAAATTAGATATAGTGATTGCCAGTTTGCATGATGCGTGTTTTGAACCAAGTGACGATATAGAAAGAAACACAAAAGCTATTATAAATGCTATAAAAAACCCTTATGTAGATATAATAGGGCATCCTGGAAATCCCATCTATCCAATAGATATTGAAAAAGTTTTAATGGCTGCTAAAGAATATGGCAAATTTATTGAAATAAACAATAGCTCTTTTGTAAGTTCAAGAAAAGGTAGTGAAAAAAATTGTTTTCTCATTGCTAAAAAAGCAAAAGAATTAGGAGTAAAAATTGCTGTAGGAAGCGATGCTCATGTAAGCTTCGATATAGGAAGGTTTGAGGAAGCTCTCAAAGTTATTAAGAATGCCGGGATATGTGAAGATTTAATACTTAATACCCATGTTAAAAAAATAAAAGAGTATATTAAAGAGAAAAAACGGAGAATTGGAGGAGAGGAAGAATGAGAATTGGCGTTGACCTTGGGGGAACTAATATTGCTGTTGGATTGGTAGATGATGAAGGACGTATAGTAGCAACAGGCAGTAGACCCACAAAACCAGAAAGAGGTTATGAAGCGGTTGCCAAGGATATAGCAGAAATAGCTCTTGAGCTTATTAATAGAACTAATACTGATATAAAAGAGATTAAATCAATGGGTATTGGAGTTCCAGGAGTAGCAGACAGTGAAAAGGGTATAGTGATACGGGCAGTTAATCTTTTTTGGACAAAAGTACCTCTTGCAAAAGAAATAAAAAAATATATTGATTTGCCAATTTATATGGACAATGACGCAAATGTAGCGGCTTTGGCAGAGGCGGTATTTGGTGCTGGCAGAGGTTCAAAATCATCTGTGACAATTACTTTAGGCACAGGAGTAGGGTCTGGATTTGTTCTAGATGGCAAAATATATAACGGTGCTCACCATTTTGCACCTGAGATTGGGCACATAGTGATAGGAGACAATGGCATAAGGTGCAATTGTGGTAAGATCGGATGTTTGGAGACATACGCTTCAGCTACTGCTTTAATAAGAGAAGGGAAAAGGGCCGCTAAAAAAGACCCTAACTCTCTTATTTTAAAATTTGCAAATGGGGATATAGAAAGTATAACGGCTAAAAATGTAATTGATGCCGCAAAGCAGTATGATGAAGAGGCTATCAAGATTTTTAATGACTATGTCAAATATTTAGCTATTGGAATTGTAAATGTCATAAACATGTTTGACCCTGAAGTGATAATATTGGGTGGCGGTGTTGCAAACGCAGGAGATTTTCTCATAAAACCCCTCAAAAAAGAAGTGGCGGAGAATATTTTGTTTAAAGACCTTCCTTATGCTGACATACGAAAAGCAGAGCTTGGAAATGATGCGGGGATCATCGGTGCTGCTATACTAGGTTAAAGGAGGATAATTATGAAAATATATGAAATTTACAAAAACTCAGGAGTATCGGATAACCACATTGCTATAAAATTTAAAGACAAAATTTATACTTACAGAGAAGTTGATTCTTTAATAGATAAATACGCTTCATATTTTCAATCAATAGGTGTAAAAAAAGGGGACAGAGTAGCATTGAGCTTTCCCAATTGCCCTGAGTATATATTTTCTTTTATGGGAGCATCCAAGGCAGGGGCTATTGTTGTCCCATTGAACATGATGCTTACACTTGAAGAAATTGCTTATATAATTATGGAATCAGGAACAAGTACCATTGTTTTACATCCTTTAATAGCTCAAAAAATTGACAAGTCTCAATTGGGAAGATTGAACATTAAAAATGTTGTCATTTTAGATGAAAATACGATTGCTACTATATTAAAGATGAAAGTAGCTAAACCTGTTGATGTAGAAGCTGATGAAGTTTGTGCTTATTTATATACATCAGGGACGACTGGAAAACCAAAAGGCGCAATGCTTACTCACAATAATTTCCTTGCTGATGTAAAAGCGTTGGATGAAGTTTCTGATTTGGGACCAAACGATAATTTTTTGGCTTTATTGCCTTTATTTCACAGTTTTTCATGGACAGTTAACATACTTCTTGGGTTTTATTTAGGTGCTACTATTACGATAAAAGAAAGTTTTATGCCAAAAGATACATTAGAAACGCTAACCAATGAAGATGTAACCGTATTCTGCGGTGTGCCTTCAATGTTTGCAGTTTTAATGAGAATGGCAGAAAAAGGTCAGTTTAAAGCATTAAGGTTAGCAATATCTGGAGGAGCTCCTTTAGCTCCTGAGATACAAAGAGGATTTGAGGAAAAATTTAATTTTCCGCTTGTAGAAGGCTATGGCTTAACTGAAGCGGCTCCTGTTGCACTTTTGAATCCTTTAGAACCTGATGCTATAAGGAAACCGGGGTCTATAGGATTGCCACTTCCTTGTGTTGAAGCGAAAGTAGTAGATGAAAATGACAACGAACTTTCCGTTGGAGAAATAGGAGAGCTTGTTTTAAAAGGGCCTAATATAATGGTGGGGTATCACAACATGCCAGAAGAAACTGCCAAGACTTTAAGGGGTGGTTGGCTCCACACGGGTGACCTTGCAAAAAAAGATGAAGACGGATATTTTTACATTGTAGACAGACTAAAAGATATGATAATATTAGGTGGGTTTAATGTATATCCGAGGGAAGTAGAAGATGCCTTGTTAGAGCATCCTGATGTTTTAGAAGTGGCTGTAATAGGTGTAGGTGACCAGTTAAAGGGAGAAGAAGTCAAAGCTTTTGTGGTATTAAAAGAGGGAGCAAAAGCCGACAAAAAGGAGCTTCAAAACTTTTTAAAAAATAAACTGGCACCATATAAAATTCCAAAGATTTTTGAGTTTGTACCTAAACTACCTAAGAATGCGGCAGGAAAAATAGAAAAGAAATTGTTAAAAGAGATGTAAAGGTGAAAATGCAATGAGAGATTCAAAACTTTATGACATAGCTTATTTTATAAGTGATTTAATGATATTAAACTTTCTGTGGATTGTATTTTCGCTTCCTATAGTGACACTTTTTCCCTCTACAGAAGCTCTTCTTCATTCTGTGCATCTTTTAAGAAAAGACGAAGGAGAAGGAGTATGGAGAGAATTTTGGAAAGCTTTTAAAAAACACTTTCATTGGATGCTTATAAATTTTGTGGTTACTGTTGCTGTTATTTTAATACTTTATGTAGATGTAAAATTTTTTACACATCAAAACACAGTTTTTGGATATATTCTTGCTGGTTTATTATTGTCAATGGGGTTTATGTTTTTAATTACATTAATTTATACTTTTTTGACAAGCCAATATTATGAAGGAAGTCTCTTTAACTTATGGAAGACTTCATTTATATTAGGACTTGGACATTTACCCCAAACAATGCTTATAATTTTGACGTTGTTAGCTGCTTTTATTCTTGCCAATATTATACCAATATTGGTTTTTATAATATTAGCAAGTGGCTCAGCTTATATAATAGATATGATTTTTGAGGGAATAATTAGGAAGTATATAAAGAAAGATGAGGAATAAAATAATTAACACAGGCATTAAAATTATGTAATTTTTAAAAAGCTTCACCCTAATATTAATTTATAAGGGATGAAGCTTTTGTTATTGTGGTATAATCAATATATGAAAAATAAATTTTTCGAGGTGTTAAAAATGGGAACCTTGTTGTCTTGTTATCTCATGCCTCATCCACCTATAATCATACCTGAAGTAGGGAGAGGAGAAGAAAAAAAGATTCAAAAGACGATAGATTCACTTAATACTGTTTCAGGCAGCATAAAAGAAAAAAAGCCTGATACAATAGTAGTTGTCACTCCTCACGGATACGTTTTTAGAGATGCTGTGGCAGTGACTGTTTTTCCTGGTTTAGAAGGGGACCTTGGACAGTTTGGTGCAAGAGGTGTAAGGTTTGAATTTGAGAATGATTTAGAACTTGTTGAAAAAATTGTAGAAGAATCGAGAAAAAAAGATATACCTATTGCAGAGATAAATGATGAATTAATCAAAAGATACGCCCTTTCAAAAAAACTTGACCATGGAACGATGGTACCTTTGTATTTTGTAAAAAAACATTATTCTAACTTTAAATTAGTACATATTTCTTATGGATTTTTGTCCTTTGAACAGCTTTATGAATTTGGTACTGCAATTGGAGATGCTATAAGAAATTCAAACAAAAAGGTCGTTTTTATCGCCAGTGGGGATTTATCTCACAAATTGACTCCCAATAGTCCGAATGGCTATACGCCAAAGGGAGAAGTTTTTGACAAAAAACTTCTAGACTTGCTTTCTGAGATGAAGGTAGAAGAAATAATTGGAATGGACAAAGGCCTAATTGAAGAAGCTGCAGAGTGTGGATTTAGATCGGTTTGTGTTATGCTGGGAGCTCTAGATGGATATGAGGTTAAAGCGGGAGTATTATCTCATGAGGGACCTTTTGGGGCAGGATATGGTGTTGTACAATTTGACGTTGGGGAGTACAAAGGCACAAGTCTGGTAGAAAAATTGTACAGATTAAAAAGACAAAGGATTGAAGAGATAAGGCAAAAAGAAGACCACTATGTGAAACTTGCAAGAGAAAGCCTTGAATATTATGTGAAAAATAGAAAGACAATGCCAGTACCACAAGGTTTGCCGGAAGAGATGTATAGTAGGAGAGCGGGAGTTTTTGTTTCTCTTCACAAAGATGGGGAATTAAGAGGATGCATAGGTACAGTGTTTCCACAGCAAAAGAACATAGCAGAAGAAATAATAAAAAATGCCATAAGTGCAGGTTTTGAAGATCCTCGCTTTGAACCTGTAGAGGAGTATGAACTGAAGGATATTGAGTATTCAGTGGATGTTTTGACACCTCCTCAACCTGTTAAATCAAAACAAGAACTTAACCCCAAAAAGTACGGAGTAATAGTGAGAAAAGGCTATCGTTCAGGATTGCTTTTACCTGACTTAGAAGGAGTGGACACTGTTGAAGAACAAATTTCTATTGCTTTGAGAAAAGCTGGAATTAGTCCAGATGAGGATTACACCATAGAAAAATTTGAAGTTGAAAGACATAAATAGTAAGGTAAAAAGGAGGTCAAAACAGTTGGAATTAGTAGTAAAAAATGATACACCTTTAATTGAGTGATAATGAATGTTATTAACTATAAAAAAGGTTAAATAGCTATATGATATAAGCAGAATTACATTAATAAACTGGGAAAAGGAAGGATTAATAACCCCAGTTAGAACACCAAAAGGAAGAAGATACAAAAAAGAAGATATAGAGAAGTTATTAGGCATGCTGGAAGAAAAACCAAAACCTAAAGTAGTTTTGTATGAAGGAGTGTCCACAAAAAAGCAATAGTAACATCTTTCGCAGCAAAAATTTACGGACAAAGGAGCAAAAAGCATGATAGTAATACAGGCTAAACTCATTTTTCTAAATCAACAAGACAAACAAATAGTATTAGACTTAATGAGAAGATGGTCCTCCTGCATGAGATTTGCATACAAAAGGCTTCTAGAAGGTTATGATAGAAAAACATTAAAAAGAGACCTTCAAGGGATTTTCAATTTAAACTCAAGATATGTAGATGATGCAATAATGAAAGCAATAGGTGTATTAAAATCATCTAGACAATTAGACAACAATCCAAAGAAAGTCATTTTTGGAGGAAGAGACTTATTTAGAAAACTTCAAAAGCGCCATATAAATGGGAAAGAATATCAAAAGCTAAAAACAAAGTGGCAAGAAAGAAGAAAAGGAAATCTCTATTCAAGAGGGGATTAAAAGCAAAAAGGGAAATCTCAACACAAGGATAGAAGTAAAAGAAAATGGCACTTTCTTAAGGATAAATGTAGGGGAAAGAAAATATGTCTATGCCAGAATAGAAGTAGGCTACAAAAAGAATAAGAGAAGAGAAGAACTTCTACAGGAAATTAGAGAATCAAACATACCCTACTCTGTAGAATTAAAACTTAAAAATGGCAATATATACGCCTATTTTGCTATTGAAGAAGAATATTCAGAAATAAAAATAACAAAAGAAAAAGGAGCAATAGGGATAGATATAAATGCATATCCGTACAACATATCATGGGCAGAGACAGATGAAAAAGGGAATCTAATAAACTATGATAAAATGTCAATGCCAGAGCTTGCAAGTGGAAATAAAGACAAAAGAGAATACTTCAGATGGCACTATGCTCATGAAATAGTAAAAATAGCAAAAGAAAAAGGAAAAGCAATTGTAATTGAAGAATTAGAAATAAAAGACAAAGGCAGAAGAGGGGACTTTTCAGGGAGAAAATCAAGAAGAATAAGACATAACTTTAGCTATAAATCACTTCTTTCAAAAATAAAAACACTGGCAAAAAGAGAAGGGATAGAAGTAATAGAAGTCAATCCTTCTTACACCTCAATAATAGGCATGTTAAAATATGCACCGCAGTACATGATAACAAAAGACATAGCAGCAGCCTATGTAATAGCAAGAAGAGGGTTGGGGCTTCAAGAAAAGATACCAGACAATTATATAAAGTTTCTCAATACATTAACTGTAAATGAATTAGAAGAATTAAAAGAGCATGTAAAGAAAACAGTCAGAAACAAAAAGTTAAAGATAAAGAAGAAACACTTAAAAGAGATAAAGAAAGCGATAGAATTTCTACAAAGCCTTGAGAGTGAGCCAGGAAGGGTGCTGAAACCTCTGGATGGAACAAGTTTTAGTGCCTATGATTTCTGGCAAGTTCTTAAGGTAGCGGTGGTGACTCCACTCTCTCCTGAGAAGGTACCAAGAGATTTCTCTGCCCTAAAAAAACTATTAATTCAGGGCAAGTGGGGAGACCCGTAAGGGCGTGAGTTCCTGCTTCTTGGGGCAGGGGCTATGGGAGTGCTTAAATACCGCCTGCTGGGAATAGGCACTCTCTGAAAGGGCGGACTATAAATAGCCCAGCCTTCTAAACTAGTGCAGTTTTGCACAGTTTAGATGACCAGGGAGGAGCCATTTCTCGGTTTAAGTTGATGGAGAAATGGTGTCTTTTACTATGTTAAAAGAGGTTATGTTCTATAAAAAACTAGAGAATAATGTTGTAGAATGTTTATTATGTCCTCATAATTGCCGTATAAATGAAGGAAAGTACGGAGTCTGCAATGTGAGAAACAATATAAACGGAATATTAGTGACCGAAAATTACGGTACTATCACCTCTGCAGCATTAGACCCAATTGAGAAAAAGCCTCTTTATCACTTTTATCCCGGCAGATATATATTTTCAGTAGGGACCTATGGCTGTAATTTGAAATGTAAGTTTTGTCAAAATTGGGAGATATCACAACAAAGATTAAAAGGCGAATACGTCCTGCCAGAACAGGTAATAGCTGCTACAAAAAAGCAGAGAGATAATATAGGGATTGCTTTTACTTATAACGAGCCTTCCATATGGTATGAATACGTATATGACTGTTTAATTGAGGCTAAAAAAGAAGGTTTAAAAACCGTTCTTGTCACAAATGGATATATAAATTTAGAACCTTTAAAAAGTTTATTACCTTATGTGGATGCCATGAATATAGATGTAAAAGCCTATACAGAGGATTTTTATAAAAAAATTTGTTCTGGAAAGTTGCACCCCGTCTTAGAAACTGTTGAACAGGCTTCAAAACACTGTCATGTGGAGGTTACAAATTTAATAATTACTGATTTAAATGACAAAAAGGAAGAGATAGAAAGTTTAGTAAAATGGCTTTCTCAAATTGACAAAAATATTCCTTTGCATTTTTCAAGGTATTTTCCAAATTATAAACTAGATAATCCATCTACTCCTTTGGATACACTCCGAAGAGCTTATGAGATAGGGAAAAAATATTTAAATTTTGTCTATGTAGGAAATGTCATGGGATTCGACAACAATACCTATTGTCCTTATTGTGAAAATTTGCTTGTTAAAAGAGATTATTGGCATGTTAAGCTAGTAGGTTTGGAAGAGAGCAAGTGCAAAAAATGTGGAAATAGTGTAAATATTATAAATTGAAAGGGCGTAAAAAGCCCATTTTTTGTTGTGAAGGATGCCGACAGAGACCCTGCCGGAGTAACACTATTATTGCAATATTCATATATTGTCTTTAGATTACGTTTTTGAGGAGGGAACAATATAATGGATGACATAAAGAAAGAATTTCAAAAAGCTCTTGAAACATTAAAAAATGCGATGGAATTGTCTTTTAAAGAATACAAAAAAAATCCGTCTAAGAAGAATGAAATAATTGGACTTTGGGAATATACATTAGGTGAATTTTTTCAATATTTTTACAAAGTTAGTGAAAAATACGATGCAAAAGACTTATATAAAGCAATAACAAAAGTTATGATTTTTGGGAAATAACACATTAAATCATATAAAAAATTATTGGACAAAATATTAATGAAACCAAAGGGAGGAGGAAGGGATATGGGAATTTTGAAATTTCTTTCCTCCAGAAAATTTTACTGGGGGATTGGAGCAGCTGCATTAGGTTTAATGCTCTTCCCGAAAGCCCAAAAAAACATGAAACCATCACTGGAAAAAAGCGTTAAAGAATTGCAAGAAGTTGTAAACAAACTTGCAGAATTTTTTGATAATAGGAGACAAATGTTAATTGAAACAGTTAAAAACAAGATGGAAGAGTTAAGAGAGCAAGAGAGTCAGAAAGAAGAAATAATTAAGCAAAAACAACAAGCACTACAGCAATTAGAATACCTTAAAAATAAGATACAAACTCTTGAAGAGCAGATAAAAACATTAGAATGATAGTTTTGCTCAACCGATAAGGTTGAGCTTTTTGTAAAAGTATGAAAATTTATTTGTTGCTATTGATTTTTTATAATTTAGAGGTATAATAGTAAATGTAATGCGTTACACATTTTATTAGATATGTCTCTGAAAATCAATGAAAAATATTATGTAATCTGTTACACAGGAGGTTATGATGGCTAATATTAGAGAAGTTGCTAAAAGAGCAGGAGTCTCTGTTGCAACAGTATCAAGAGTTTTAAATGGCAGTGACTCGGTGTCTGAAGAAACAAAGGAAAGAGTATTAAAAGCGATAAAAGAATTAAATTACCATCCTAATCTTCTTGGAAGAAATTTAAGGCGGGCAGAAACAAGAATGATACTGGCTTTAATGCCTAATGTATCAAATCCTTTTTATGCACGTGTTGTAAAGGGAATAGAAGATGTAGCTCATAAAAATGGATATAATGTAATGCTTTGCAATACTGATTCTGATATTAATAGAGAAAAAGCATATCTTGAACTTTTAAAAAACAGGTTAGCAGATGGTGTTATTTTTATGGCACCAGTGATGAGCAAAGAGGAATTGACTTTGATAGGACAAAATTATCCTGTTATTCAATGTTGTGAATACATAGAAGGGGCTGGAGTATCATATGTATCTATAGACAACTTTTCTGCAGCTTACAAAGCTGTGAAGCATTTGATAGGATTGGGACATAAAAAAATAGGAATGATAAGCTGTGAAAATAACTTTGTATCTACGAAGCAGAGGGAAGCGGGTTATAAAAAAGCTCTTGAAGATTCAGGGATAGAATTTGACGAAAAGCTTATGAAATACGGAGATTACAGCTTTAAAAGCGGAGTAAGAGCAGCGAAACAGCTTTTGGCGATGGAAGAAAGGCCTACTGCTATATTTGCTATCTCTGACATCATGGCTATTGGAGCTATAAGAGCGATAAAGGAAGAAGGGCTTAAAGTCCCTGAGAATATAGCGGTTGTAGGCTTTGATGATATAAGCTTTGCTTCTATGTATGACCCTATGCTTACAACTATTTCACAGCCCAAATACGATTTAGGATGTGTTGCTATGGAACTACTGATAAAACACATGAGCGGTAAATTAGAAGAACCACAGAGGATTTTTTTAGAGCATGAGTTAATAATAAGAGAGTCGACAGTAAAATAAAGAATAAAGTTTTGTCTTAAAAATACAAATTTAAATATAATCAAGGGAGGAATTTTTATGGTAAAAGAAAAACTTAGAGTAGGAATTATAGGTTGTGGAGGAATTGCTTTTGGCAAACACATGCCCTCTTTGGCAAAACTAGACAATGTTGAAATGGTGGCCTTTTGTGACATCATAGAAGAGAGGGCGGAGAAAGCGGCAAAAGAATATGGTACAAAAGACGCGAAAGTGTACACAGATTACAAAAAACTTCTTGAAGATAAAACAATAGATGTGGTTCATGTCTTAACTCCCAACAAGTCTCATGCAGACATAACTGTTGATGCTCTTTATGCAGGAAAACATGTAATGTGTGAGAAGCCTATGGCTAAGACTGCTGCAGATGCCAGAAGAATGGTGGAAGCATATAAGAAAACAGGTAAGAAACTCACTATAGGGTATCAAAATCGCTTTAGACCAGATTCTCAATATTTACATAAAGTTTGTCAAAATGGTGAACTAGGGGAAATATATTTTGCTAAGGCTCATGCTATACGTCGCCGTGCGGTACCTACATGGGGTGTTTTCTTAAATGAAGAAGAGCAAGGTGGTGGCCCTTTAATCGATATAGGAACACATGCCCTTGATTTGACATTGTGGATGATGAATAACTATAAGCCTAAAGTTGTAATGGGAAGCGCCTATTATAAATTAGGCAAAAGAGCAAATGCTGCGAATGCTTGGGGGCCATGGGATCCTGAAAAGTTCACAGTTGAAGATTCAGCTTTTGGATTTATAGTAATGGAGAATGGGGCTACCATTATATTAGAGTCCAGTTGGGCTTTAAATACTTTAGAGGTTGGCGAGGCTATGACCACTTTGTGTGGAACAGAAGGCGGAGCTGACATGAGAGATGGACTTCGCATAAATGGAGAGAAATTTGGAAGGCTTTATACAACTAAAGTTTCTACTGATGTAGGTGGAGTAGATTTCTATGAAGGTAAATCAGATGACCCAGGATTTTTAGAAGCAAAAGCTTGGATTGATTGCATCATAAACGATACAGAGCCTGTTGTAAAACCAGAAGAAGCTCTTGTAGTAACTGAGATACTAGAGGCTATTTATACATCTGCGAAAACAGAAGAACCAGTATATTTTAACAGGTAAATGGAGGCTTTTGTATGGGAAAACTTAAATATGCATGTGTTGGCGCAGGGTCAGTTGCTGATTACAAACACTTAAATGGTTATTCAAAAGTAGAAGGAATAGAAATTGTAGCCATATCTGATCCAGATATAGAAGCTGCAAAAAGATTAGCGGAAAAGTACAATATACCTCACGTTTATACAGATTATGAAGAAATGTTTGAAAGAGAAAAACCAGACTTAATAAGCGTATGTACTCCTAATTATTTACATGCGCCTATTTCTATAAAAGCGATGGAAAAGGGAATTCATGTGCATTGTGAAAAACCTATAACTCTAAATGCAAAAGAAGCTTATGAGGTCATTGAATCAAAAAATAAATACAAAAGGAAGTTTATGGTAGGATTAAATAATAGGTTTACAAATGAATCTTTCTTTGTAAAAAGATATATAAAGGAAGGGTATATAGGCGAAATATACCATGTAAAGACTGGCTGGAGGAGAAGGAGAGGCATTCCTGGAAAGGGCGGATGGTTTACAAATAAGAAATTGTCTGGAGGAGGCCCATTAATTGATTTAGGTGTACATTTTTTAGACTTAGTCTTGTATTTCATGGGATACCCTAAAGCTCAATCTGTGTCAGCAGCTACTTATTCTAAGTTTTCAAATAGCAACAGTTTAAACAGCTGGAATTATGCAAAAAGCGGGGATGGAATTTACGATGTGGAGGATATGGCAGTAGGCTTTGTAAGGCTTAAAAATGGTGCCACAATTGACTTTGAATTCAGCTGGGCTTCCAACATTGAGGGAGATTACAATTACTATGAAATTTTGGGTGATAAAGGTGGCATATGGTTTAAAAACGGACATCTTAAAGTATTTTCGGAAATTTTTGATACATTGATTGACATAGTTCCTGACACCAATTATCCAAAGTCGCCTTTAAATGAATTTGAACATTTTGTTGACTGTATAAAAAATGACAAAGAGCCTTTGGCTTCTGCTGAAGAAGGGGCAATTCTCATGGAAATAATAGACGGTGCCTATGAATCAGCTGAAAAAGGTAAGGAAATAGTTTTAGGTTAAAGGGGGAAAAAATTAAAATGAGCATACCTATAGCACTTCAACTTTACACTTTGAGAGAGGAGACACAAAAAGATTTTACAGGTACTCTTGAAAAGGTTGCGGAAATAGGATACGAAGGAGTGGAATTTGCAGGATATAGAGATTTAAAAGCTTCTGAATTAAGAAAAGTGCTTGATAGATTGGGATTAAAGGCTGCTGGCAGTCATGTAGGACTCGATTTATTAAAAAGTAATCTTGAGGAAGTGATAGATTATAACCTCGAAATAGGCAATAAATACATAGTCTGTCCATGGAATGAGTACAAGTCAAGAGAGGATTATATCGAAACAGCAAAGTTGTTTAATAAAATAGGTGAAAAGTGCAAGGAAAAAGGACTTGAGTTTTGTTATCACAACCATAATCACGAATTTGAAATATATGCTGGAGAATATGGACTTGATATACTTTACAAAAATACATATAAAGACCTTGTAAAAGCCGAAATTGATGTGTATTGGGTTACATATGCGGGAGTTGACCCGTTAGAATATCTTAAAAAATTTTACAATAGACTACCTTTAATTCACTTAAAAGACATGGATAAAGAGGACAGGTCTTTTACTGAAATAGGAAATGGAATTATCAATTTTAAAGAAGTAATAAAAATTGCAAAAGAAAATGGAGTTAAATGGCTAATTGTTGAACAGGATGTGTGTAAAAGACCGGCAATTGAGAGTGTAAAAATAAGTTTTGAAAACCTAAAAAAGATTTTAGAGGAGGAAATGTAAAATGTATTTAGGATTTTTAACAGTATGTCTTGGGAATATGCCTCTTAAAGAAAAAGCTAAGTGGGCAAGTGAAAATGAGTTTAAATCACTGGAAATTGCCTGCTGGCCTAAAGACAATACGAGGGATTATTCTGCAAGTGATATAGATGTAGAAAATCTTACACCCGAAGAGGCGGAAGAAATAAAAAAATATTTTAAAGAATACGGGCTTACAATTTCATCTCTTGCCTACTATGATAACAACCTTGACAGAGATCCTGAAAAAAGAAAATTTATAAACAATCATTTAAAAAAGTGCATTGATGCAGCTAAAATGCTTGGAACTGACATGGTAGGAACTTTTATAGGAAGAAACATTGAAAAGAGCATAAAAGACAATTTTGATGAATTTGAAAGAGTCTTTACTGATATAATAAGCTATGCGGAAAATAAAGGAGTAAAGATAATTATTGAAAATTGTCCAATGGAAGGATGGCAAGTTCCAGGACTTCCTGGCACTATATCCTTTGCACCTGAACTTTGGGAGGAGATGTTCAGAAGGATACCTTCAAAAAACTTTGGTTTAAACCTTGATCCCTCACACCTGGTGTGGCAATTTATAGACTATATTGATGTGATACCACAATTTAAGGACAGAATATTTCATGTACATGCAAAAGACACAGAAATATTTGAAGATAAATTTAAAAGATATGGAGTTTTCAACAGACAACTTTATACTAACCCAAGAAGTGAACTGGGGTATTGGAGATACAGAATGCCAGGAATGGGAAATGTAGATTGGGGCAAATTTATAAAGACTTTAAAAGACAGTGGGTACGATGGAGTAATAAGCATTGAACATGAAGACCCTGTTTATGAAGGTAGTGAAGAGAAAGTTAAAGAGGGACTTATTTTAGGCCTAAATCACCTAAAGCAATTTATATAATTTTGACAAAGCCCAACCGATAATTAGGTTGGGCTTTGCTGTGTAAAATTTCAGAAGCAGGTTGCTTTAATGAATTTAGCGTTTACAATAGTAGATAACATAGCCACCGTTTTGAACGAAGTGTGCGACCTTGAACCGAGCAAGTACTAAACTTATTTTTAATGAACCTTTTGTATTTTATTACAATACCTGTTATACTATATTTGATGGAATAAATTTGTAGGGAGGGAATTGTTATGTTTAAAGTGTATGTTACAAGGATGATTCCTGAGGAAGGGATTGAACTTTTAAAAAAGTACTGCGAAGTTGAAATAAACCCAGAAGACAGACCCCTTAAAAGAGAAGAGTTACTTGAGGCAATAAAAGACAAAGATGCTGTTGTGACGCAACTTAATGAAAAAGTTGATGCAGAATTCTTTCATACAGCAAAAAATTTAAAAATTGTTGCAAATTACGCTGTAGGATTTGACAATATTGATCTAAAAGAGGCGACTAAGAGAAGAATCTATGTTACAAATACACCAGATGTTTTAACAAATGCAACAGCAGAACTTGCATGGGCACTTCTATTTACAGCAGCTCGAAGGGTTGTTGAGGCTGATAAATTTACAAGAGAAGGAAAATTTACTGGGTGGGCACCAAATCTTTTTTTAGGTAAAGCTGTGACAGGAAAAACATTGGGAGTAATTGGTGCGGGGCGGATAGGACAAGCTTTCGCTAAAATGTCTAAAGGGTTTGAGATGAAGATTTTATATACTGCAAACACTCCCAAAGAGGAATTTGAAAAAGAAACAGGGGCAAAGTACGTTGACTTGGAAACACTTTTGAAAGAATCGGACTTTGTATCAATTCATGTGCCGCTAACACCTCATACACGCCATTTAATAGGTGAAAAAGAATTAAAACTCATGAAAAAAACTGCAATTTTAATAAATACAGCAAGAGGCCCTGTTGTAGATGAAAAAGCCCTGGTGAATGCATTAAAAAATAAAGACATTTATGCAGCAGGTCTTGACGTATATGAAAAAGAACCAGAGATTACAGAGGAGTTAAAAACTTTAGATAATGTAGTAATACTTCCACATATAGGAAGTGCTACAGATGAAGCAAGGAGAGATATGGCGGTACTTGTTGCACAAAATATAATAGACGTAATAGAAGGAAGAACGCCGCGCACCCTTGTAAATAAAGACATATTGGAGAAGTAAATTTTTCGGAATCCCTAAAATGGGATTCCTTAGTTTATTCTTAAAAAACCATACAAACTAATAAAAAAATTTTAAAACAAAGAAGGATTTTTTGGATTTATGTAGAATTAATATATTAAAGTCAATAAAATCCACAAACAAAAACAGCATTTCCAACTTGAATCTGTGTTTTGTTTTTATTTGCTTTATTTTATGTTTTGAGCAAAGTAAAGACAAATTGATATTTTTAGGAGTGGATGTAGATGCTGGTTTCGACAAGGAGAGATAAAATCAAAGAAATCATTTTAAAAAAGAAAGCCGTTAAAGTCTCTGAGCTTTGTGAGATTTTCAAAGTTTCTGATGAGACGATAAGAAGGGATTTAGAAGAATTGGAAAGGCAAGGACTGGTAGAAAGAAACTATGGAGGCGCAGTACTGAAAGAAAATATTATTATCTCTCCACTTGTCAAAAGATTTAAAGAGCATACAGAAGAAAAGCAAAAAATTGCTGCAAAAGCGTTAGAAGAAGTAAAAGAAGGAGATGTCATTTTTTTAGATGCGGGTTCTACTACTTATCACATAGCCCGACTTCTTAAAAATTTTAAAAACATAACTGTTGTAACAAATGCTTTAAACGTTGCTACAGAATTAGCCAATAATCCTAATATTAATCTTTTTATTACTGGTGGAAAATTAAAAACTGACAACCATTCGATGGTAGGCTTTGAAACAGTAAATTGCATTGGTAAATACAACATTGACATTCTTTTTTTAGGGACTGGTGGCATCTCCTTAGAAAAAGGTCTTACGACTTCTGATATTTTTGAAGCAGAAGCTAAAAAAGCCATGATAAAATCAGCCAGGCGAGTAATTGTCGTGGCTGATAGTAGTAAATTTGGAAAAGTTGCAATGGTATCCTTTTGTACTTTTGATAATGTAGAAAAGATAATAACTTCTGGAGAACAAAACAAAGAGATAATAGAGGAATTAAAAAATTATGTAGAGATTGAAGTGGTATAGAAAATTTAATAAGGAGAAGATGGCAATGGTTGAAAAAAGTATATTGGAAAAACTTACTGATTTTTTGTTAAACCATTCATTTGTATTATACCCTAATTCATTGAGAAAGTTAAAAGAAGACACATATATTTTTGTGGCAAAAAAAGATGCTGATAAAAAAATAGGGATTTTGACAAAAGAAAATTTCAAATTAACTTCCCCTTATTTTGTTGAAGATAAAAATGTAAAAGAAATAGATTTTTACCTCAATCTCTATCCTTTAAGTTTTGAAAATTATTTGATATTGAAAAACTTTGGTATTTCTCCTACACCATGTAGGCAAAAATCTTCTTTTGGCACAGGAGATAGGCTGGGGCTAGTGACACCTGCTCACATAGTGGCTTTAAAAGAATATCCGGTATTTCCTGTATTAGCTCAACAATCTCCAAGAGAACTTGAAAAAACCCATAGAGATTTTAAAGATGCCCTTTTAAAAGTCATACTTGGGGTTTTAGAAGCAGGTTATACTGGAGAATTTGGTGCAGATGCCGACCACATAAAAGATGAAAAATATCTATTAAGAGCTATTGAAGCAGGTTATACAATGTACACTCTTGACGTAAGTGAGTTACTAACCAAAATTTTAGACATTTCCTCAAATCAAGTGATGCAAATATCTCCACAAAGCAAAGAGATAATAGAGGCTTTTAAAGGCAAAAAAATTAGCATTTCAGAAGAAGAGTATACAATTAGAGAAGATGAATTGTATAAATCTGCGCTAATATATGAAAAAGCAATGAATTTTGTAGAGAAGGTTTATAGCATACTTAAAGAAAAAGTGAAAGACTTTGATTTAGAGATTTCTATAGATGAAGGAGAAAAAGATACAACAGTAGAAGATCACATATTTGTAGCAGAGTATTTGCATAAAAAGGGAATAGACTTTTGGAGTTTAGCACCTAAATTTCCTGGGGAATTTCAAAAAGCTATAGACTATAAAGGGGATATAAATAAATTTGCAGTAGAACTAAAAAAACATTATGCTATTTCACAACAATTGGGAGGCTACAAATTAAGCCTTCATTCAGGTAGTGATAAATTTAGCATTTATGAAATTTTTAGTGAAGTCACTCAGCACAGTTTCCACATAAAGACATCGGGTACTAGTTGGCTTCAAGCGGTAAATCTTATATTTGAAAAGAACAAAAAGCTGTTTTATGAACTTTATAAAATTGCTTTAAATAATTTAGAAGAGAGTAAAAAAGCATACAAAGTTTTAATTGATAAAGATGACTTTGCCGAAGAACCAAATTTAGAAAATGTGCAAATTCTTTCACAACCAGAGATAAAGCAACTTTTCCATATTTCTTATGGGGTTTTACTTGATGAAAAGAAAGAAGAAATATACGATGTTTTAGATAAATATGAGGAAGAACATTATCAATTTGTTTCAGCTAATATTAAAAACCATCTAGGAAAAATATTTAATAATTAAATTTGGGAGGCATAAAAAATGGGTGTTAAAATTGCCATTGTAAATTCCAGCAGTTTTGGCAAGCATTTTCCTGAACATATTGAAAGGTTAAAAGCATTAGGAGAAGTAGAAAGATTTGAACTTCCCCACGATATGAGAGGGAAGGCATTAGCGGAAAAGCTAATGGGGTATTCTGTAATAATTGCCAGTGTCAAGCCATATTACGATAAGGAGTTTTTTGAGCATAAAGACAAAACTCTTTTAATAACACGTCACGGCATAGGTTATGATACAATAGACATTAAAAGTGCTACTGAAAAGGGAGTTATTGTAACGAAAGTTGAAGGCATTGTAGAAAGGGAAGCTGTAGCCGAAAATGCTATTGCACTTTTACTAGATGTTATGAAAAAAGTAAGGTCTGCCTCACTTAAAGTGAAAGAAGGAAAGTGGGGGGAAAGAGCGAGCTTCATTGGATATGAAATAAAAGGCAAAGTTGCAGGAATTATAGGTATTGGGAATATTGGAAGCAGAGTTTGTGAAATCCTGAGATATGGGTTTGGTGCTAAAGTAGTGGCTTATGACCCTAATCTTTCAGCAGAAGAAATAGAAAAAAGGGGAGCAGAGCCTGTCACATTAGAGGAACTTTTAAAGAGGGCAGATATAATTTCTTTAAATGCTTCGCTAAATCGCGACAATTATCACATTCTTTCTCATAAAGAATTTGCCATGATGAAAAAAGGTACATTTATTGTCAATACAGCAAGAGGAGAACTTATAGACACAGAGGCTTTGATTAAGGCGTTAAAGGAAGGAATAGTTTTAGGAGCAGGGTTAGATGTTATAGAAGGGGAACCTATTGACGAAAATCATCCTCTTTTGGCATTTGACAACGTCATAATAACGCCTCATACTTCTGCATACACTTATGAATGCCTAAAAGGCATGGGGGACAAAGTGGTTTCTGATGTAGAGAAAGTTTTAAGAGGAGAAATACCTGAAGGGGTAATAAATCCAGAAGTTTTGGAGGGTAGGCCATGGAAAAAAATTTAATTCTTTCCGTTGACATCGGTACTACCAATTTAAAAGCTGGAGTTGTAGATGAAAAAGGAAATATTTTAAGCCTGTACAGAAAAGAAACTCCGGTAGAAAAAGGAAGCGATGGAAAGGCGGAACACAATCCAGATGTTCTTTTTAATGCCTTTGTAGAAGCGGCAAAAGAAGCAGCAAAAGGCTATGAGGATAAAATTTCTTTAATTGTGCCTTCTTCCTATATGTTTGGGCTGATTCCTGTGGACGAAAAATTAAATCCTTTAATGGGAGTAATGACTCTTTTGGATTTACGTCCAAAAGAGATTTTTGAAGAGCTTTTAAATGAAGTAGACATAAAAGAAGTCTATAAAAAAACAGGATATACTCCAACTTTTCATGCTCCCTTGTTTAAAATATACTGGATTAAGAAAAAAAGGAAAGAAATCTTTGAAAAAACGCGGTTTTTTTTGAGTTCTAAAGACTTTATTTTACTAAAACTTTTAGGGGAACCTTTTACAGAGCCCAGCATTTCATCTGCAACAGGATATATGAACGTAAATACTTTAAAGTGGGATGATTATGTACTTGATATATTAGGAATTGATAAAGAAAAGCTTCCTACAATAGTCCCATCGGAAGAAATTTTAATGGACCTTCCTGATGATGCAAAAAAAATCTTAGGCCTCTCAGGAGAAGTAAAAGTTTTGTCAGGAGTTTATGACGGTGGAGCTGTAGGAATAGGAATTGGCGCTTTTGAAAAAGGAGTAGGAGCTATAAATATAGGTACTACTGCAATGTTTAGGGTAGCCTGTCCTGAAGCTATTTTTGACAGAGAAGATTTAATGAGGCTTCAAACTTATTATCTTTGTTGTGGCGAATGGTTTATAGGAGCTGCTATAAACAATGCTGGAGTTATATTAAAATGGCTAAGAGACAATGTTTTTGATATGTCATATGATGAATTGACAGCGGAGGCTTCAAAAGAGGATTCGGCAAATCTTTTCTTTCTTCCCTATCTGACAGGGGAAAGGGATAAAGAGATAGGTAATATAGCATCTGGCGTATTTTTTGGACTTAAAGATACTCATACAAAGGGTCAAATGATAAAAGCCGCTATGGAAGGAGTAGCCTTTTCTCTGAGAAGAATTTCCGAAGCTTTGAAAGATAACAAGGTGAATATAAAAGAAATTAGGGCAGGAGGTGGAGGGACCAAGTCACCTTTGTGGATGGAGATTTTTTCCTCTGTTTTAGGGTTACCAATTAAAGTTTCTAAGGCAGAAGAACCGGCACTTTTGGGTTCTGCACTTTTAGGATATTATGCTTTAGGAAGATACAAGACTTTAGAGGAAGCTACAAATAAATTAGTAAAAATTGAAAATATATATCAGCCAGTAGAGGATAAAATAAGATATTATAACAGAAAATTTGAATTTTTTGAGAGTTTGACAAAAGAGCTTAAAAGTTTATTTGAACTTCACAGTAAATTATAAAAAGTAGGAGGTAATCAAATGAAAGACATTGGATTAATTGGATTAGCAGTAATGGGACAAAATCTCGCTCTAAATATTGCAAGAAAAGGGTATAGTGTATCTGTTTTTAACAGGACAGCTAATACTACCCAGGAATTTATTAAAAACAGAGTAAAAGTTGAAAATATAGAAGGTTATTATGATATCAAGTCTTTTGTAGAATCTTTAGCAAAACCAAGAAAAGTTATTCTCATGATAAAAGCGGGAAAACCAGTAGATGATGTGATTCAACAGCTATTACCTTATCTTGACAAAGGAGATTTAATCATTGATGGTGGAAATTCTTATTTTAAAGATACCTCCAGGAGAATTAATGAATTAAAAGAAAAAGGCATATTGTACCTTGGAATGGGAGTATCAGGAGGAGAAGCTGGAGCTTTACACGGACCATCTTTAATGCCTGGGGGGTCTTACGATGCTTATAAGATGGTAGAAGATATTCTTCTGAAGATTGCGGCTCAGACAGAAGCAGGCCCTTGCTGTACATATGTTGGCAATGATTCTGCAGGGCATTTTGTCAAAATGGTCCACAACGGTATAGAATATGCCATCATGCAGGCAATAGCTGAGGCTTACGATGTACTTCGAAAAGTGTTAAAACTTTCTCCTGAAGAGATAGGAGAGATATTTGAAAAATGGAATAATGGGGAATTAAACTCCTTTTTGATGGAGATTTCTTATAAAATAATGAAATACAAAGACAAAGAAACAGGGAAACACCTTGTTGACCTTATATTAGACGAAGCAGAACAAAAAGGCACAGGTAAGTGGACTTCCCAAACCTCATTAGATTTAGGAATCCCTACACCTTCTTTAAACCTTGCGGTAGAAGCAAGAACTTTGTCTTTCTTTAAAAAGGCAAGAGTAGAATTATCTAAAAAAGTGACAAAAACTTATACCACCACTAATGTGGACAAGGAAAAAATAATAGTTGATTTAGAGAATGCATTACTTTTTAGTGTTTTCATCTCTTTTTCTCAAGGACTGTGGTTTATATCTGAGGCTTCAAAAACTTTTAACTATGACATTGACCTTTCAGAAGTGCTGCGAATTTGGAAAGGCGGCTGCATCATAAGAGCCAAAATTTTAGATTTCTTGAGAGAAATTATTAAAGAAAATACCGAAAATGTAAATCTGTTGAACAGTGAAAAAGCACTGTCTTTCTTGATGAATAAAATTGATTCAATAAAATACATCACTAATTTATCCAAAGAATTTTATCTATCTACTTTTGTGCTTAATTCTTCATTAGATTATTTTTTGAGCATGATAGAAGAAAACCTTCCGGCAAATCTCATTCAAGCACAAAGAGATTTCTTTGGTGCTCACACCTATAAGAGAATAGATAAAGAAGGAATTTTTCACACTGAATGGGAGACACAATAATCCATAAGAAAGAATAGACAATATTGAATTAAAGGGGATTTTTTGTAATCCCTTTTTCTTTTAACAAAAATTCAAAATAAAAAATTAAAAAATCAAGAAGGATTTTTTGGATTTATGTAGAATATATATATTAAACACAAGATAATCCACAAAACAAGGAATGAGTTAGTATGGATTTTATAAAATAGTACGCAGAAAGGAAGAGACAATATGCTTTTAACCAGAGAAGGTATAAAAGACATTGACAGATGGCGCCATGCAGGTATAAAGCTTCCAAACTATGATGTAGAAAAAATAGCAGAGAAAACCAAACAAAATCCCACATGGTTACACTTTGGTGCAGGAAACATTTTTAGAGGATTTATCGCATTGTTACAGCAAGATCTTTTGCACAAAGGTCTTACAGAGACAGGAATAATTGCTGTAGAATCTTACGATTATGAGATAATTGAAAAAGTATACATTCCTTATGACAATTTAAGCCTATTGGTGATTATGCACGCTGATGGCACTCTCGAAACAGAGGTAATAGGCAGTATAAGTGACAAAATATTAGCAGATCCGTGGAGTCAAGATTGGACAAAACTCAAGAACATATTTACAAATCCCTCCTTACAGATAGCAAGCTTTACAATAACTGAAAAAGCCTACAACCTAAAAGACTTTTCAGGAGAATACATCAAAGAAGTAAAAGAAGACATACAAAAAGGGCCAGAAAAACCTAGAAACATCATTTCAAAAATTACCTCACTAGTCTATGAAAGATATTTAAAAGGGAAATATCCTATTGCACTTGTAAGTCTAGATAACTTCTCAGGAAATGGAGAAAGACTTTTCGGTTCAGTGAAAACAATCACAGAAGAATGGATAAAAAAAGGAATGATTGAAGAAAAATTTTTAGATTATCTTACAAATCCATCAAAAGTATCTTTTCCCTTAACTATGATAGACAAAATAGTGCCAAGGCCTTCGGAAGAAGTAAAGAAAAAATTAGAAGGCTTCGGCATAGAAAAAATGGACATAATTAAAACGAGTAAAAATACTGTAATAGCACCTTTTGTTAACGCAGAAAAAATACATTACTTAGTAATAGAAGACAAATTCCCTAATGGAAGGCCTCCATTAGAAGAGGCAGGAGTAATTTTTACAGATAAAGAAACAGTAGAAAAAGTAGAGAGAATGAAAGTGACAACCTGTTTAAATCCTTTGCATACAACATTAGCGATTTTTGGTTGTTTGTTAAACTATAGCACAATAGCCGAAGAAATGGAAGACCCATGTTTAAAAAAACTAGTTGAAAAAATAGGGTATGACGAAGGGCTTCCAGTTGTAGTTCATCCGGGTGTATTGGACCCAAAAGAATTCTTGAGAGAAGTAATAGAAATAAGATTTCCAAATCCATATATGCCGGATACACCGCAAAGAATTGCTACAGACACATCACAAAAAATGGCAATAAGATTTGGAGAGACGATAAAATCTTACGAGCAAAGAGAAGACTTAAACGTTACAGATTTAAAATACATTCCACTTGTCATAGCAGGATGGTGTAGATACTTAATGGGTGTAGATGATGAAGGAAGACCAATGACATTGAGTCCAGACCCCTTATTAGAAGATTTAAGATCCCACGTTTCAAATATAAAATTAGGAGATATAGAGTCAGTAAAAGACAATTTAAGACCTGTTCTTTCAAATAAACACATTTTTGGATTAAATCTCTATGAAGTAGGATTGGGAGAAAAAATAGAGAACTACTTTAAAGAACTAATTGCTGGCGCTGGAGCAGTAAAGAAAACACTAAGAAAATATCTAGAATGTGAGGCGGATAAGTAAGATGAAAAACTTTATGGATGAAAACTTTTTACTCACAAATGATACAGCAGTAACGTTGTATCACCAATATGCCAGAAACATGCCAATTTATGACTTTCATTGCCATTTAAGTCCAAAAGAAATATATGAAAATAAAAGATTTAAAAACATAACTGAAATATGGCTATATGGTGACCACTACAAGTGGAGACTTATGAGAGCTAATGGAATAGATGAAAAATATATTACAGGAAATGCTGATGATTACGATAAATTTATGGCATATGCCAAAACAATACCCATGGCAATAGGGAATCCAGTTTACCATTGGACTCATTTAGAATTACAAAGATATTTTGGAATATATGACCTTTTAAATGAAAAAACAGCGAAATCCATTTGGGAAAGAGCGAATGAAGTTATAAATAAGGATGATTTCAACGTAAGGAACATAATAAAAAAATCAAATGTCAAAATCATAATAACAACAGATGACCCGACGGACTCATTAGAATACCATATTAAGCTAAAAGAACAAAACGAATTTGATGTAAAAGTTTTACCTGCATTTCGTCCAGATAAAGGTTTAGGAATTGAAAAAGAAGATTTTATTCCATGGCTAAAAAAATTAGAAGAAGTCACAGGAAAAGAAATAAATAATTACGATGACTTTTTACAAGCCCTTGAAAAGAGGATAGAATTTTTTCACACAGTAGGATGCAGAATCTCAGACCATGCTTTAGATTACGTATTTTATCAAAAAGCATCAAAGCAAGAAGTAGAGAAAATATTCAAAAAAGCATTGTTGAGAGAGCACTTGACAAAAGAAGAAATAGATAGTTTCAAGACATACACCTTAATATTTTTAGGCAAAAAATATGCTGAATTAAAATGGGTGATGCAGTTGCACATTGGAGCAATGAGGAACAACAATACAAAAATGTATAAAGTACTTGGACCAGACACAGGGTATGACTCAATAAGCGATTTTGCAATTGCATATCCTTTAGCAAGACTTTTAGACGCTCTTGAAGTAGAGGATTCTTTGCCAAAAACTATTTTATACACATTAAACCCTGCAGCAAACTATGTAATAGCAACAATGATAGGAAACTTTCAAGGCGGGAAAATAGCAGGGAAAATGCAATTTGGCACTGCATGGTGGTTTAATGACAACAAGGATGGCATGATAGAGCAGATGAAAGCACTTGCAAACACAGGTTTATTAAGCCGGTTTATTGGGATGGTGACAGACTCAAGAAGCTTTTTATCCTACACGCGGCATGAATATTTTAGACGAATTCTTTGCAATTTGCTTGGTGAATGGGTAGAAAATGGAGAAGTTCCAAATGATATAGAACTATTAGGAAAGATAGTTCAGGATATTTCATTCAATAATGCGAAGGAGTATGTGGGTACTTAAGGTTAGGGATGTGCAAAATTAATAAAATAAATACGACCAAAAACCAGAATATGTATGACATACAATATACAGTAATTAAAACTAGTAATCGAACATAAAGAAAGTGGTAAGGGAAAAGAAAAGACAAAAAGAGGAGTTAAAAAAGGGCATAAATATCCTGTAGAAGTCAAATGTTAAAAAGTGGCATGAACTAAATTCAGTGAAAATTAAGCCGATTTCATCAGAACACTAAGAGATTTAAACTCATCAAATTTACCCAATTTAATAGCTACAATAGCAACAGTAAGCAAAGTAATATGGCCAAAAGTATTAAGGTTGCTCACAGAATTAATATTTCTAACATAAGCTTTTTCAAAATCCAGAGCTTTAAATCGAGAATTATATATTTTTGATTCTACTCTTAGTCTATAGACAGCTTTAAAATATAGGGAGTCTCTATTAATAGAGGATCTATAATCAGAAGATATAACAGCATACTTAATACAGCCTCTATGCTTTTTGCCATTAAAATATTTAGGATGCTGAATAGAGCAAGTAGAATCATCTTTAAAATTGCAGAACTTGCAAACAAATTTTTGCTTAATAAAACCATCAAAATACTGCTTGCCGTCTTTGAGCATTTTAATACCTGCTTCACAAAACGATATAACCATCATCACGTCATCAGTCAGAGGGGGATTTTTAGGATTACGCCAGTTTCGAGGAATAAAACAATGACCATGGAGAATATCTCTAACATAAATTATAAAGTTTCTTAACATCATAACCCTTATCAGCAATAAATCAGTACCAGTCAGTTTAAACCAATTATTAGTATCAGCAAGTAAAGACAAAGCAACTTCAAAATCATGGACATCAGCGGGAGTAATAATTTCAGCGATAGATATAAAGAGATAGCATCAACAATAATATGATTTTTATAGCCCCAACAAAGCTTATAGCGTTTATTAGAAGAATCATTAGAAGCAGAATAAACGCCTAATTTACAATCCTTTTAGTTTTATACCAGGCCTTAAACTGATGGTGGAAAGATTCTACAAATTATTAGAGATATCATTCTTAAAGCTTTCAACTCTAATATGTTTAACACTGTCACCAAATAAAGACTTAACAGGTACTTTATAAGCACTGTAGCGATCACTCACAATAGCAGAAGGAGTTCCTAAATTTCTAACCGAATTAAGCAAAGCAAAAGCTTGCCTAGAGTCTCTATAAGGAGTGAGGTGAAAACCCAGAATAAAACGAGTTTCAGAATCTATAACAAACCAGACATAATATTTTTCACCAGCGATTTTAACTACAGTTTCATCTACATGCCATTTATCAGAATTAAAATTCAACATAGGAATAAGTTCTAGAGAAATATTGTGAAACAAAGTAGCAAACTTTCTACACCAATTACTGGTAGTAGTATGAGAGACCTCAACATTAAAAGCAGTTTTTAAAATTAAAGCAATATTTCTAAATGAATTTTTACCAAGAAAGAACATAGACAAAGCAGAGAGAATGATATGTACAGGATAGCGCATGCGTTTAAAGTTAGTTTTGCCAACGAGCTTAGACATAGAAGTAGAGAGGATAGCAGTAGGTTTTGGGACAAAAAACGAATGATTACACTTTTTATCGCAACAACGGTAATTAGAGTAATACTCATAGTCATGATAAAGGAAAGAAGCTTTACCACAAACAGGGCAGCGAGGATATTTAGCAGTTTTTTTAGAAGAAGGTTTATCAGGAGCAAATTGATGGTGGCATTTACGGCAAAGATACTTTCGAGAACCATCTTTAGTTTTGCTATATTTGTAGAACAGAGAAGTATTATTGGATTTTGGACACTTTAATGGTACAATGTTTTGCATGAGGACTTCATCCTTTCTTGGAGGTATTTTGTTTTTCCTGCAAAACATTGTACCAGAAAGGATTGAAGTCCTCAGCTTTCATTTAAGTTTACAAAACGAAATAAAATTTAAGGAGGGTAAAAAATGAAAAAAATTATTGCTTTATTCATGCTAGCAGTTATTATGCTGAGCATGGCAGCATGTGGAACTCAAAAATCTTCTAATGGCTCAGGAACAGAACAAAAAGTAATGACATTAAAATTAGCGCACAATTTAAGCGAACAGCATCCAGTTCATTTAGCTTTAATGGAATTTGCTAAAAAAGTTGAAGAGAAGACTAATGGCCAAGTTAAAATTCAAGTATTCCCTAACGGACAGCTTGGCTCAGAATCAGAAGTATTGGAGCAGCTTCAGGCAGGAGCAGTAGCTCTTACAAAGGTTTCAGCAGCAGCATTAACTACATATGAGGATGGATATAACGCTTTTACTCTTCCATATGTATTTAATGACGAGAATCACTTTTATAAGTGCATGGAGTCAGATGCAGTTAAGGATCTTTATAACAAAACAAAGGATAAGGGATTTATAGGATTAACTTATTATGATTCAGGTGCAAGGTCCTTTTATACAACAAAGAAAGCAATCAATACTCCTCAGGATTTGAAGGGATTAAAAATAAGAGTTATGGGATTTAAGTCCCAGATAGATATGGTGCAGGCATTAGGCGGAACACCAGTAAGTATGAACTACGGAGATGTATATACTGCACTTCAGTCAGGAGTTATAGACGGCAGTGAAAATAATGAAACAGCTTTAACAATTGGAAAGCATGGAGAAGTTGCAAAATTTTTCAGCTATGATGAACATACAAGAATTCCAGATATATTAGTTATCAGCTCAAAGGTATGGGATAGCTTAACTGCAGATCAGCAAAAAGCGATTCAAGAAGCTGCAAAGGAATCAACTGAATTCCACAAAACATTGTGGAAGAAATCAATACAAAAAGCGATAGAGCAGGCAAAGAGTATGGGTGTTAAATTCAATGAAGTTGATAAAAAGCCATTTAAGGAAGCAGTTGCTCCAATGATTGAGAAATATTCAAGTGAAATGCCTGAAGTTAAAAAGTTATTAGATGCTTTTAAAAGCATACAATAATTAAAGCCTGAAAAAGGCCAGAAAATCTGGCATCAAATAGATTTTCTGGCCTGCTTATGAATAGAGAATTTATTATATTGGTGGTGAAGGAAATGAAAAAAGTAAAACAATTTATAGATACTCTTTTGGCTTATGTTAATTCAGTCTTATTGATAGTAATGACAGCATTGGTATTGTGGCAGGTGTTTACAAGATATGTGCTGAAAAATCCAAGCACATTTACTGAAGAACTGGTAATAATCATTTTGATTTGGACATCCTTTTTAGGAGCAGCCTATGCCTTTGGAACAAGACAGCATATGTCTTTGATATTTTTAAAGGAAAAATTACAAGGAGTAAAAAAGAAAATTCTTTACGTTTTCATAGATTCATCAGTATTAATTTTTTCTATATTTATACTTGTTATTGGAGGAAAGCAAATCACATCAGGTGTTGCCGGAATGAGAACACCTATATTAAATATGCCAAAAAGCTATATTTATTCATCGATTTTGATTTCAGGAGTTTTAATTATTCTATACCAGATTTATAACATCATTGAAGATTTAAAGATGAATAACTAGATATTTTGAAAATGAGGGGAGGAGGACTATAGATGATTACAACAACAATGATTGTCTTATTTGCAGTTTTTTTTGGCTCTTTAGTAATTGGCATTCCTATTTCAATAGCAATAGGTTTTGCTTCTATTGTAACTGCATTGGTAATTGCTCCGCCCGATGTTGCTATATTTACAATAACTCAAAAAATGGTAAATGGTATCAGCAGCTTTTCACTTCTTGCGGTTCCGTTATTTGTTCTATCAGGAAATATTATGAACAATGGAGGTATTGCAAAGAGATTAGTTAATTTTGCAAAAGTTATAGGAGGAAGAATACCAGGTGCACTTGCTCATGCAAATGTTCTTGGAAATATGCTCTTTGGAGCTTTATCTGGTTCTGCAGTTGCAGCAGCTGCTGCTATAGGAGGTACTATGGCTCCTCTTCAAAAGGAAGAGGGTTATGATCCTGCATATTCCGCAGCTGTAAATATAGCATCTTCACCTACAGGAATGCTTATTCCTCCAAGCGGTGCTCTTATCCTTTATTCACTTGTTGCAGGCGGTGTTTCTATTTCAGCTTTGTTTATGGCAGGTTATATACCGGGAATATTAATGGGAGTTGCAACTATGGTCGTTGCGTATTTTTACGCTAAGAAAAATAATTATCCCGTTGCTCCTAAAACTACATTTAAAGAAGGAGTTAAGGTGTTTTTTGATGCACTTCCAAGTTTATTACTAATCGTTATAGTTGTAGGAGGAATAGTAGGAGGTGTATTTACAGCAACTGAAGGTGCTGCAATAGCAGTTATATATCCTTTAATTCTTTCAATAATATATAAGAGCATTACATTGAAGGATATTAAGGATATTATTTTAAAAACAGCAGTAACAACAGGGGTTATCATGTTTTTAGTTGCTGCATCTTCTGCAATGTCCTGGGTAATGGCTTATACTGGAATACCTGAAGCTATAAGCAAAGCAATATTGTCTATATCAACAAATAAAATAGTTATTTTAGCAATAATAAATATAACATTATTAATAGTTGGAACTTTTATGGATTTAACTCCTGCAATACTAATATTCACTCCTATATTCTTTCCAATAGTTACAAAATTAGGAGTAGATCCGGTGCATTTTGGTATAATCTTAATATTCAATTTATGTATAGGGATAATGACACCTCCTGTTGGAAGTGTGCTGTTTGTTGGATGCAGCGTTGCAGATGTTTCCATAGAGAGAGTGTTTAAACCTCTGCTTCCTTTCTTTGCTACGCTTATTGCTGTTTTACTCCTGATTACATATATACCTTCGATAAGTTTAATTCTGCCAAAGCTACTACACTTAATATATTAATATAGCAGAAAGGAGAGTTCTTAATGATAAAAGAAAATTATCTATTTAAACTGACAAAAAATGAAGATAATGTAATAGATTTCAAGTTAGTAGAAGGAAATACTTATGTAAAGGTATTTGTGCTTGAAGAAGATATAATAAGATTTTTAATGTATGAGAAGGAACTTAAATTAGACAGAACTTGGCTTGTAGCACCAGGCATGGATGATATAGAAAAAGAAGGAAGAAACAGATTGGATATTTCCCCCTTCTCTAAACCTGAGTACATTTTGCATTACGATGATCTTACATGTACGATAGAAACTTCTAAAATAAAGTTAGTTATTAACCTTAATGGTATGAAGACAACATGGTATGCAAAGCTTAATGGCAGTGAAGTTAAGTTTGCGAGCGATAGAAAGACACAAGCCTATAATATAGAAGGATCGTTAGGTAAAGGGGTATTTCATTATTTAGAGAGGAGTATTAATGAACAATATTATGGGTTAGGAGAAAAAGCAGGAATAGCGGAAAGACACGGAAGAAGCTTTAAGATGATGAACGTTGATGCTATGGGATACGATGCTGAAACTACTGATCCACTATATAAGCATGTACCCTTCTATATAACAAGGAACAAGGAGACAGGAATATCCTTTGGAATTTTTTATGATAATTTATCAACGTCTATATTTGATATGGGAAAAGAATTGGACAATTATCACGGATATTACAGATATTACTATGCAGAGGATGGAGATTTAGATTATTACATTATACTTGGACCAAAAATAAAAGATGTTACACAAAAATTTTCCTATTTAACAGGAAGGACTATATTTCCTCCAAAATGGAGTATAGGGTATTCAGGCTCTTCAATGCATTATACAGATGCACCAAATGCACAGGAAAGGCTTCAGAAATTCATAGAGTTGTGTAAAAAATACGATATACCCTGTGATTCATTCCACCTATCTTCTGGATATACTTCGATTGGTAAAAAAAGATATGTATTCAACTGGAACAGAGATAAGTTTCCTTCTCCTGAAGATATTGTAAATTACTACCATGAAAATGGAGTAAAGCTCTGTGCAAACATAAAACCTGTATTATTAATTGATCATCCAATGTATAAAGAGCTTGAAGAGAATAAAATGTTTGTTCGTGATAAAACTGGAGAGAAAACAGAGATAGTTCAATTTTGGGATGATTTAGGAGCATATGTGGATTTTACAAATCCTAAGGCCTATGATTGGTGGAAAAAACAGGTTACTGAAAAATTGTTAAAATATGGAATAGACTCAACATGGAACGACAACAATGAATATGAAATCTGGGATAATGATGCAAAAGCTTATGGATTTGGCAAAGAAATAAGCATAGGGCAGATAAGACCATTGATGTCACTGCTCATGATGAAGGCCTCCTATGAAGCTCAAAAAGAATATAACCCTCATATAAGGCCTTACCTTATTTCAAGATCTGGATGCCCTGGAATGCAAAGATATGTTCAGACATGGTCAGGGGATAATAGGACATGCTATAAAACCATAAAGTTTAATATAAAAATGGGTATTGGGCTTAGCCTTAGCGGTATTTATAATTTTGGCCATGATGTTGGAGGCTTCGCAGGTCCTGCACCTGAGCCTGAAATGTTTGTAAGATGGGTTCAAAATGGTATATTTTATCCAAGATTTACAATACATTCCTGGAATGACGATGGCACTGCAACTGAGCCGTGGATGTATCCTGAGGTTCTTCCTTATATAAGACAAGCTATTAAATTCAGGGTTAAAATAACTCCATATATATATAATCTACTTTACAGGGCCCATGAATATTATGAACCTATAATAAGACCAACCTTTTATAATTTTGAAAATGATCCTAAAACCTTTGAAGACTGTGATGATTTTATGCTGGGAGATGATATGCTAATTGCATCTGTAGTTGAAAAAGGACAGTATGAAAGAGAAGTATATCTTCCAAAGCATAATGACGGTTGGTATGATTATCACACTGGCTTGTGGTATGAGGGAGGTCAAAAGGTAAAAGTTCCTGCCCCATTGGATTATTCGCCTTTATTAATAAGAGGAGGAGCAATAATACCAATTAATGATGCAGATATTACTTTTGAAACTAAGTCAAGGGATGAGAGGGGCTTTATGATATTCCCTCATAAACATAATGGAAGAACTGAATTTAAACTTTATGAAGATGATGGATATACAAATGACTATAAAAAGGGTATATTTACATTTGTAAATGTTAATATGGATTGCGATGATGAAAAAATAAATATAAAAATTTTTGCTGAAGGAAAGTATAAACTACCCTATGACGTAGTAAGAATATATCTCCCAAAATCCGAGGCAAGACAAATTATAATTAACGGAAAAACATTTGATAAAAACAATGAAAATATTTATGAAACTTATATAGGTTGAAACAATTAAAAAATGATTTAAAAGTGCAGAGAAGTTATTCTCTGCACTTTTAAAATATGTTTTTCAAATCAATTTTTAAGTCATTGAATATCACCGATTTTAATACCTCATCTTTTGAAAAATTAATTGGTTCGCCGTATACGCCATCTTGTAGAGTGAATATTTGGATTTCTTGGTTTTTTGGTGATACTATCCAATATTCTTTTATTCCAAACCTCATGTATAAATCCATTTTTATTATGTAATCTTTTGATGCTGTGGAAGGAGATAGTATCTCCACTACAAGTTCAGGTATTCCAATATAGTTATTTTCAGTGAGTCCTCTTTCATCACAAATAACAGTTATATCTGGCTGTACTTTGTGCTTTTCTTGGTCATTTTGTAGTATAACATCTAAAGGGGCAACAAAATGTTTGCACTTTTTATCTCTAAAATATATTCCAAATTCTGTCGATAAGTTCGTTAAAATTCTTTGGTGTGCCACTGAAGGTGCGGATAACAAATATATTTCGCCGTTTATGAATTCGAGCATTTCATCAGTTTTAGAGTCTATTTCTTCGAATTCTTCATAAGTAATTTTTTTGTTTTTAGGTATTATATTTTCCATTATATCATCCCCATTTACTTGTTCTAAATATATTTTAGCACATTTTTCAATATTAACAATTATTCATTACCTTTATAAAAATATCTAAAAAACTTTTTGTAAACTAGAAGGAATTTTTAAATATGTGTCGAATATAAGTCGAATATAAAATAGAAAGAGGTTAATTAAAATAATAAACAAACTCTATTAATTGATTTTTATTGCACATAAAGGTTATGTTTTAATAAATCTGTTATTTTAGCAAAGCGATTGTATTCTCTGAATTTCTTTTTTATTGAAGACTTAATTAAAAAATATAACAAAGTCAGTGGAGGATATATTATGGATTCCAGGGAGGTAGCATTACACATTGAGCGGCTTATAAAGTTTGCACTTAAAAAAGGCTTGATAGAGGAATTAGATGTTATTCCAAGCCGCAATGCACTTATGGATTTATTTAAAATAGAAAAACTTTATGAAGGTGAGGTTCCGGAAGAAGAGCTTAATAGTCCTTCTGATATTTTGAACAAATTATTGGACTATGCAGCACAGATAGGAATTATTTGTGATAATACTATTACTTACAGAGATTTAATGGATGCGAGAATCATGGGGCTTTTGATGCCACGGCAATCGGAAGTTGTAAAAAAGTTTAATACTATTGCCTTGGAAGAGGGAATTGAAAAGGCCACAGAGTATTTTTACAAATTATCTCAAGCCTCTAATTACATTAGGATGGATAGAATTGCTAAAAATTTGTATTGGAGAGTTCAAACGCAATACGGTTCTCTTGAAATTACTATAAATCTTTCAAAGCCAGAAAAAGACCCAAAAGAGATTGAGGCAGCAAAAAAAGTTCAGCAATCTGGTTATCCAAAATGTCTTTTATGCCTTGAAAATGTGGGATTTGCAGGAAACTTAAATCACCCGGCAAGGCAAAACCACAGAGTAATTCCGGTAAAAGTGGCAGGAGAGCAGTGGTACTTTCAGTATTCACCGTATGTATATTACAATGAACACAGCATTTTATTTTACGAAAAACATGTGCCTATGAAAATATCAGAAAAAACTTTTGTGAGGCTTTTGGACTTTGTTGAGCAATTTCCTCATTATTTTATGGGGTCGAATGCGGATTTGCCAATTGTGGGAGGTTCCATTCTATCCCATGAGCATTTTCAAGGTGGAAGGCATGTTTTTCCGATGGAAGAGGCTCCAATAGAGAGTTTTTTTGTGCATAATGAGTATAATAATGTCAAGGTTGGCGTATTAAAATGGCCTATGTCTGTTATACGCATTGCAGGAAAGCAAAAAAGTAGGCTTATAGATATTTCTTCACATATATTAAATAAATGGAAAAATTACAATGATTTAGAGGTTGAGATTGTATCTCACAGCGAAAAGAATGGAGAACTTATCCCTCACAACACGATTACACCTATTGCGAGGATTAATAAAAATGGTGAATTTGAAATAGACCTAGTCTTGCGAAATAACAGGACGACAGACAAATATCCCTATGGAATTTTTCACCCCCATGAAGAGCTTCATCACATAAAAAAGGAAAATATTGGACTTATAGAAGTCATGGGGTTAGCAGTTTTGCCAGGCAGGTTAAAATTTGAGCTGGATGAGATAATGAAATTTTTAACAGGCGAACAAAAATTTGATCCAACTTTGTATGACAAAAACCATCCTTTATATAAGCACATTCCATGGGTGGAAGAATTGCTTTTAAAATATGGGAATAAATGCACCAAAGAGGAGGCAGAAAGCTATATACAGCAAGAAGTTGGAAACAAATTTTTGCAAGTTCTTTTTGATGCAGGAGTGTTTAAAAGAGATGAAAAAGGGAAAGAAGCATTTGAAAGATTTATGAAAGAAGCAGGCTTTGAAAAAATAGATAAGAAAGGAGATTTAAAATGAAAACTGCTGTAATTGAAGCACTTGAAAAATTCTATGGTAGAAATGAAGTTGAAATAAGGGTTTTCTACGCTCCAGGGCGAGTGAATCTTATTGGAGAGCATACAGATTACAATGGAGGCTATGTATTTCCTTGTGCACTTGACTTTGGAACATATGCTGCGATTAGAAAAAGAAATGACAAAAAAGTCTTCATGGCTTCTTTAAATTTCGATTTAAAGGTGGAAGTAGACCTTGATGCACTCAATTTTGATAAAAGCCATGATTGGGCAAATTACCCTAAGGGAGTTTTAAAAGTATTACAGGATGAGGGGTATGACTTTTCTGGATTTGAAATTGTGTTTGAAGGCAACATTCCAAATGGCGCTGGACTTTCTTCATCTGCTTCAATAGAGCTGGTTACTGCTGTTGCAGTGAATGAAGTTTTCAACTTAAATATTGACCGGATAGAATTAGTTAAAATGTGTCAAAAAGCAGAAAATACATTTGTTGGGGTAAATTGTGGCATAATGGACCAATTTGCTGTTGGAATGGGTAAAAAAGACCATGCAATTTTATTAAAAAGCGATACATTAGAGTATTCATACGTTCCTTTGAAATTAGAAGGTTATAAAATTTTGATAACAAATACAAATAAAAGAAGAGGGCTCTTGGATTCAAAATACAATGAAAGAAGAAGTGAATGTGAAAAAGCCCTTTCATACCTTCAGAGGGCTTTACCAATACACAATCTTTCGGAGGTTTCAATTGAACAGTTTGAAGAATATAAACATTTAATACCGGAGGAAGTGCTTGTAAAAAGGGCAAGACATGTTATAACAGAAAATCAAAGAGTATTGGAGGCTGTAAAAGCACTTAATGATAAAGACTTAATCAAATTTGGGAAATTAATGGTTGAGTCTCATAATTCTTTAAAAAATGATTACGAAGTTACAGGGAAAGAACTGGACACATTGGTAGAAGAAGCGTTAAAATTAAAAGGGGTAATAGGTTCTCGTATGACTGGAGCAGGCTTTGGAGGATGCACTGTAAGCATTGTGAAAGAAGAAGAAGTGCCAGATTTTATAAAAGTGGTTTCTAAAAATTACAAACAAAAAATTGGATATGAGCCTACAGCCTACATAACCGGAGTAGGTGAAGGAGCAAGAGAAATTGATATATCAAAGGAGTGAGAAAAATGGCAATTCTTGTATGTGGTGGAGCAGGATACATTGGAAGTCATACGGTAGCTGCACTTCTTAATAGAAAGGAAGAAGTTGTAGTAGTTGATAATCTTGTAAAGGGCCACAAGAAGTCTGTTTTAGGCGGGAAGTTGTATATAGGGGATTTAAGAGATGAAGCTTTTTTAGACAAAGTGTTTAAAGAAAATGAAATTGAAGCAGTGATTGACTTTGCGGCATTTTCTCTTGTTGGGGAAAGTGTTGAGGAGCCTTTTAAGTATTATGAAAATAATGTATGCGGTACTCTTTCTCTTTTAAAAGCAATGAAAAAACACAATGTTAAAAAAATTGTATTTTCCTCTACTGCTGCGGTATACGGAGAACCAGAAAGGATTCCTATAAAAGAAGAAGATAAAACTAATCCTACCAGCCCTTATGGTGAAACTAAACTGGCGGTTGAAAAAATGTTGAAATGGGCAGATGTAGCTTATGGAATTAAATATGTTGCACTAAGGTACTTCAATGTTGCAGGGGCTATTGAAACGGGTGAAATTGGGGAGGACCATTCTCCTGAGACCCATCTCATCCCAATTATACTTCAAGTTGCATTAGGGAAGAGAGACAAAATTAGGATTTACGGAGATGATTATCCTACAAAGGACGGAACATGTATAAGAGATTATATTCATGTGATGGATTTGGCAGATGCCCACATACTTGCACTGGATAAATTGAGAAAAGACAATGAAAGTGCGATTTATAACCTGGGAAATGGAGAAGGATTTAGTGTAAAAGAAGTTATTGAAGTTGCAAGAAAAGTGACAGGACATCCTATTCCTGCAGAAGTAACTCACCGCCGCCCGGGAGACCCAGCAGTGCTGGTGGCTTCATCAGAAAAAATCACAAAGGAATTGGGATGGACTCCTAAATATACTTCTTTAGAAGAAATAATTGAAAGCGCGTGGATGTGGCATAAAAATCATCCAAAAGGATTTGAAGAGCGATAAAGGATGGGATGTTAATGGCAAACTTGATACCTGTTAGCTACAAATTATTAAAAGGCATGAATGAATCGCTTATTTTAGATATTATAAGAAAAATGGGGCCAATATCTAGAGCAGATATTGCAAAAGAGACAAATTTAACACCTCCAACTGTAACTAACATTGTAAACAAACTTATTGAAGAAGGAGTAGTTGTTGAATATAAGGTTGGAGAGTCAAATGGCGGCAGGCCTCCTGTGCTTATCAAAATAAATCCAGAATTTATGACAATTATTATTGTTCACATAAGCACCAATAATTTACATGAATACACTCTTGATGCCGAGCTCAATAGAAAAAGCGAGCAAACACATTCTATAAAAGGTTTAAAAGAACAAGAAGTACTGGAGCTATTGATGTCTACTCTTGATAAAGCGATAAAAGAATCTCCAAACAATATATCAGGAATAGGAATTGTGGTAAGGGGTCCTGTTAAGACAAAAGAGGGTATTTCAGTATTTGCGCCTAACATAGGATGGAGAAACGTGCCTTTAAAGGCGATGATAGAAGAAAAGTTTGAGATCCCTACCTATATCATGAATGACGTTAGAGCAATGGCATGGGGCGAGTTTCAAATGGGAAAAGCTAAAGAAGTTGAAAACATGATTTTTTTAAAAGTAGGCTATGGAATAGGTTCCGCGATATTGATAAATGGAAGATTATATATAGGTAATAATGATAGTGCAGGGGAAATAGGTCATACTACTATTGATGTAGCAGGTCCTAAGTGTAGCTGTGGCAATTACGGTTGTTTTGAAGCATTAGCGTCGGAAAAGGCTCTTGTTAATTTAGTCGTTAAGTCTATCAAAGAAGGAAATGATTCTATTGTATACCAGATGGCAAAAGGAATACTCGACAGTGTCACACCAGAAATGATTTATGAGGCTGCAAAATTGAATGACAAATTAGCGATTAATTCATTAGAAACTATCGGGAGATACTTAGGGATAGGGATTGCAAACATAATAAACACTTTTAATCCTGAACTTATTTTAATAGGAGGAGGGATTGTTCAAGGACGGAGTTTTTTTGAAGATATAATGAGAGAAACGACTAAGAAGAGGGCTTTTGAAAATTCATATTCCTCATGCAGCATAGCTTTTGCTGAGTTGGGGGATAATGCTACTTTAATTGGCGCTGCTAATATGGTTATGGATGAAGTTTTGTGAGAAAGGATGGAGGATGACTATGGCAATAAAAATTGAAAAAGTAAACTTTTTGGGATGGGAAAATAGCGTTAAATTGTCAAATGGAATCATTGACGTTGTTGCTACTACTGATATAGGACCCAGAATTGTCAGATTTGGTTTTGAAAATGATGTAAACGAATTTAACTTAGACCCTAAAACTATTGGTTTAAAAGGAGGTAACGAATTTAGGTTTTACGGTGGTCACAGACTGTGGCATAGTCCTGAAGACAGAAAGAGGACGTATGTGCCAGACAATGAACCAGTTGATTGGCACGAAATAGAAAACGGTGTGAGACTTATTCAAAAGCCAGAAAAATGGGTTAACACACAAAAGCAAATCGATATAATCTTAAGTCCTGATGAGAGTAGAGTAAGGCTTGTACACAGGATAACTAATCTTGGAGCATGGCCTATTGAGCTTTCAGCATGGACAATAACAGTATTAAATACAGGAGGAATAGAAATAATACCTCAGCCAAACAAAGATACAGATTTACTTCCAAATAGGCAAATTGTACTCTGGCCTTATTCTAAAATGAATGACGAAAGAGTATACTGGGGAGAAAAATACATTGCATTAAGGCAAAATCCTAGCAATAAAAGTCCTTTCAAATTAGGAATTAATAATGAAGCTGGTTGGGCTGCTTATGCGAGAGAAGGGCATTTATTTGTAAAAAGATATTACCCACAACAAAATGCGATATATCCTGATTTTGGTGTATCTTTTGAAACATACACAAACGATTGGATGCTTGAAATAGAAACATTAAGTCCATTTACAAGATTACAACCAGGTGAAGCTGTTGAGCATATTGAAGAATGGGAGCTTTACAATAATGTAAATGTAAAGGATGTAAATGAGGATTTGTTTGATGAAATTGCAAAAAAATATTGTGAAAGGTAAAATTTGGGCAACAAAAAGTTTATAAAAAATTTTAATAAATTACGGTTTACAAGAAGGAATTTTTGAATTTACGTCGAATATATAATATAGGAGTTAATTAAAATAAAAAATAAACTTGCCTACATAAAAGTAAAAACCTGTCTAATATGCTGATATAATGATATAAATTTTATGTAAAATATACAAAGCAAAATAAAAATGTTTTAAATAAGTCGATAAATCAGGCAGGATTTCCAACGATATGTCAAATATATTATATTAAAATAATTAATAAAGTCTGCTTAGTATTCAATTAACTCAAAAACTCAAAGTTATTGTAATATTTGACAACGTTATCTATGAATCTTATCATTATAAATCTAGTCCAAGATGAAAGGAGGGTGAAACATTTTAAAGACGACTTTATATTAATGTGTGAAGAGAAAATTATCTAAAGGAGGAAAGTTTATGAAAAAGCTCGTTGCTTATGTTATTTCAGTTATATTTCTGTTCACAATTTTATTTACAGGATGTGGAAGCTCAGGCGGCTCGACTTCTTCTAAAAACTCTGATCAACAATCAGATACAGCGACGTCTAGTACAAAAAAGATTACTGTATGGGCATGGGACCCCAATTTTAATATTGCCATAATGAATGATGCAAAAGCAATTTACACTAAAGAACATCCTGATGTGCAAATTGATGTTGTAGAAATGGCAAAAGGTGATTTGGAACAAAAATTAAATACAGTTCTTGCGTCGGGAATTAAAGAAGGTTTACCTGATATAGTGTTAATAGAAGACTATAATGCACAGAAATATCTTCAAGCATATCCAGGTGCATTTGCAGATTTAACAGATAAAATTGATTATAGTAAATTTGCAAAATATAAAGTAGAACTTATGACTCTCAATGGAAGGACGTATGGTGTTCCATTTGATTCAGGGGTTGCTGGATTTTTCTATAGAAGAGATATATTAGAGCAAGCAGGATATAAACCGGAAGATTTAAATAATATAACTTGGGACCAATTCATAGAGATTGGCAAAAGAGTAAAGGAAAAAACAGGGAAATATATGTTTGGCTTTGATCCCGTAGATGGTGGGTTGATGAGAATAATGCTTCAGTCTGCTGGGGAATGGTATTTTGACAAAGAGGGAAAACCTGATTTTACAAATAACCCTGCATTGAAAGAAGCAGTAATAACCTACAAAAACTTATTAGACTCAGGGATAATAAAAAAGGTAAGTGGATGGAATGAATGGGTTGCTGCTTTTAACAAAGGAGATATAGCTGCAGTTGTTACGGGCGTTTGGATTATTGGCTCAATTAAAGCGGAATCAAGCCAAAGTGGAAAATGGGGACTTGCTCCCGTGCCACGTTTAAACATTAGTAGCTCAGTTAATGCTTCTAATCTTGGAGGTTCAAGCTGGTATGTGATTAATAGTTCTAAAAATAAAGATGTCGCAATAGATTTTCTTAAAGAAATATATGCGGGAAATAATGATTTTTACCAAAAAATACTTGTAGAACGAGGAGCATTTGCTACTTATTTGCCTGCTCAGACAGGAAATGCTTACTCTGCACCTGATCCATTTTTCGGTAATCAAAAAATATATTCAGATTTATCGGAATATATGAAAAAAATTCCTCCAGTAAATTATGGTGTATACACATATGAAGCAGATTCAGCAATCATGGGTATAATGCCGGATGTATATTCAGGAAAAATATCTGTGGATGATGCTTTGAAAAAGGCAGAAGAACAATTGAAAAATCAGATTAACCAATAAATAATTACCTAGATTTAAAAATGGAATGAGGAATAGCAATTAGCTTTAATTGCTATTCCTCGGATTAAATAAGGGGTGAAATAATTTATGGTTGGAAATGAAGCACAAACTCCGTTAAAAAGCAAAAATGTTAGCTATGAAAGAATTTTAAACAGATATGGATGGGGCTTCACATTTTTAGCGTTAATATTGCTTATAACTTTTCTATTTTATCCAATAATTTATTCTTTATATCTTTCTACTATGTCTTCTAGAGGCATTGTACAAAAATTTGTTGGATTAAATAATTATTTAAGACTCTTTAATGACCAAATGTTTTTGATAGCTTTGAAAAATACTTTTACGATTTTGATAATACAAGTGCCTATAATGCTTTTTTTAGCATTAGTGCTTGCCACCATTCTTAATGATAAAAGTATTAAATTTCGAGGTGTTTTTAGAACAGGTATATTTTTACCTGCAGTTACTTCACTTGTTGCATATTCTGTTTTATTCAAAATGATGTTTAGCTTGGATGGTTTCATAAATACAAGTTTGATAAATTTACATATAATAAAGGAACCTGTTCCTTGGTTATTGGATCCTTTTTGGGCAAAAGTTACACTTATTATAGCGATGACATGGAGATGGACAGGATATAATATGGTTTTTTACCTATCAGGGCTACAAAATATTCCATATGAGATATATGAATCAGCAGAAATGGATGGAGCAAATAAAATACAGCAATTTTTTTATATAACTATTCCAATGCTTAAACCTATTATTGTTTTCACAACTATCATGTCAACGATAGGAACTTTACAATTATTTGATGAACCTATGAATCTATCAAGTGGTGGTGTAACGGCTTCTAGTATAGGTCCAGGAAATTCGTTACTTACGTTATCTGTGTATATTTATAATCTTGCATTCAAATATATGCCCAATTTTGGATATGCTGCTGCTGTATCTTATGTTATAGTGTTTTTTGCAGCTATACTTACTGTTATTCAATTTAAAGTGGCAGGTGAGAAAAATTGAAATCAAAAAAATTTTTATTCAGAATTATCATATACGCTTTTCTAATTATTATGTTTATAATTTCTGTATTTCCGTTTTACTGGATGATAGTAGGTATGACAAATAGTGCTGTTGATGTGATAAAAGGGAAAATGACTTTTGGCAATCAATTAATTCATAATTTAATTACCCTCAATACCTCATACAATTTAGGTAGGATATTATTAAATTCAATAAAGGTATCAGGTCTAACTGTGATTGGTACTTTAATAGTAGCATCGATGGCAGCATATGGGTTTGAAATATATAGTTCCAAAAACCGCGAAATTGTTTATGGAATAATACTTTTAACAATGATGGTACCATTTGCAGCACTTATGGTTCCTTTATTTAGATTGATTGTGGAACTAAAACTTTTAAATACCCATGCTGGAGTGATTTTGCCAAGTATTGCATCAGTCTTTATAATATTCTTTTTCAGACAAAGTTTTAAATCTTTTCCTAAAGAAATCATAGAGGCAGCACGTGTTGATGGTGCAAGTGAAATAAGGACCTTTTTTTCTATAGTGGTACCGTCGATGAAATCTACTTATGCTGCAGCAGCAATTTTTTCTTTTACAACAAGTTGGAATTCTTATTTATGGCCACTTATAGTGCTTCAAACAGATAATCAAAAAACAATGACTCTTTTGATATCTAATTTGTCATCTGCATATTTTCCTGAATATGGAGTTATTATGACCGCAATTGTGATAGCTACATTACCTACCCTAATTATATTTTTTGCATTACAGAAATATTTCGTGCAAGGTATGACTGGAGCAGTAAAACAATAAAATACTCAATGTTAGAATAGGTCTTGATTTTTTAAGAAAGGAGGGAATGGGTTTTACCCAACCAAAATGGCTATATATTATGATGAAAGAACAAGAACGTTTCACCTTGTAGCAAAGGATACAAGTTATGTAGTATATGTGAGTACTTATGGTCATCTGTTTCATGTTTATTTTGGCAAAAGGATAAAAGATGAAAGTACTATTCATTTAAGTTCTGAAGTAGAAAAAGTATATGTATCAGTTGTGGAGCAAAGGAAAAATTTTTCATTTGAGGTAATGCCACAAGAATATCCTGCGTATGGCAATACTGATTTTAGAAGTCCTGCATATCAAATTCAGCTTGAAAATGGTTCTACTGTTTCTGATCTAAGGTACTTATCTCACAAAATCTATAAAGGTAAGCCTAAATTAGAAGGGCTTCCGGCTACTTATGTTGAAAATGAAGATGAAGCTGATACTCTTGAAATAGAGTTATATGATAAAGTAGCAAATTTAAAAGTAACTTTAATTTACACAGCATTTAGAGATTATGATGTTATCACAAGGTCAGTGAGATTTGAAAACATGGGAAAAGAAGACATAAAATTGTTAAGAGCTTTGTCTATGAATGTTGATTTTAATGATGATAAGTTTGACATGCTTCAATTGTCAGGGGCTTGGGCGAGAGAAAGACATGTTATAAGAAGACCACTTACTCCTGGAGTTCAGTCTATTGAAAGCAGAAGAGGTGCAAGCAGCCATCAGCAAAATCCTTTTATAGCACTTTTAAGGAAAGACGCTGATGAATGGCATGGAGATGTTTATGGATTTAGCCTTGTTTACAGTGGCAATTTCTTGGCACAAGTAGAAGTGGATCAATATAAGATGGCGAGAGTCTCTATGGGAATTAATCCATTTGATTTTTCATGGCTTTTAAAACCAGGTGAAACATTTCAAACACCAGAAGTGGTTATGGTTTATTCGGATAGTGGCTTAAATAAAATGTCAAATACCTATCACAAACTGTACAGAAATAGACTTATGAGAAGTAAATTTAAGGACAAAGAAAGACCAATTCTTATAAACAATTGGGAAGCTACTTATTTTGATTTTACCGAAGAAAAACTTAAAGAACTTGCTAAAGAAGCTAAAGATTTGGGTATTGAATTGTTTGTTCTTGACGATGGATGGTTTGGAAAGAGAAATTCTGACAATTCTTCACTGGGAGATTGGTTTGTAAATAAAGAAAAGATTCCAAGTGGTTTGGATGGTCTTGCAAAAGAGATAAATTCTTTAGGTTTAAAATTTGGATTATGGATGGAACCAGAAATGGTGTCTCCTGATAGTGACCTCTATAGAGAGCATCCCAATTGGTGTATACATGTACCTAATAGGCCGAGAAGTGAAAGCAGAAATCAACTTGTGTTAGACTTGTCGCGCAAAGATGTACAAGATTATATTATAAAAGTAGTGTCAGATATTTTGGAAAGCGCCAACATAAGTTATGTAAAATGGGATATGAATAGAAATATGACAGAGATAGGCTCTGCACTTTTGCCTCCTGAAAGACAAAGAGAAACTGCTCACAGATATATTCTTGGACTTTACAGAATATTAGAAGAAATAACGACAAGGTTTCCTGATGTTTTGTTTGAAAGTTGTGCTGGTGGTGGCGGTCGTTTTGACCCTGGAATGCTTTATTATATGCCCCAGACTTGGACTAGTGATAATACAGATGCAGTTGAAAGACTTAAAATACAGTATGGTACAAGTATAGTTTATCCTCTTATTTCAATGGGAAGCCATGTGTCTGCTGTGCCCAATCACCAAGTTCATAGAATAACTCCTTTAAAGACTCGTCTTGATGTGGCGATATCAGGTAATTTTGGATTTGAGCTTGATTTAACAAAGCTTAGTGAAGAGGAAAAAGACCTTGCTAAAAAATATGTTAAAAAGTACAAAGAGATAAGAAAATTGATTCAATTTGGAGATTTTTACAGATTATTAAGTCCTTTTGAAGGAAATGAAACAGCATGGATGTTTATTAATGAAGAAAAAACTGAATTTGTGGCTTTTTACTTTAAAGTCTTGGCAACTCCTAATGACACGATAAAAAGGATTTATTTAAAGGCTTTAAACCCCGATTACAAATATGCATTGCAAGATACGGGTGAAGTGTATGGTGGTGATGAGCTTATGTATGCAGGCATTGCAATACCACAATTGGAAGGAGATTTTCAAAGTGTTATGATGCATTTTAAAAAGGAGGCGTAAAAGATGGGTAGAGATGTATTGAATTTTAATGTAGATTGGCTATATATTCCTGAAGACTTAAATGATGCATATAAATTTGATTTTGATGAGAGCAATTTTGAAGTTGTTAGTCTTCCTCATGCAAACAAAACATTTCCTCACCACTATTTTAAAGAAGAAGACTACAGGTTTGTTTCATGGTACAGAAAACATTTTAAAGTAGATGAGAGATATAAAGGGAAAAAGGTTTATATTCATTTTGAAGGTGTTATGACTGTTGCGAAGGTTTATGTAAATGGCGAATTTGTAGGAGAACATAAAGGAGGATATACCCCTTTTGAATTTGACATTACAGAATATGTCAAATATGGCGATTTTGAAAATTTAATTGCTGTACAAGTGGATTCAAGAGAACATAAAGATATTCCTCCAGAAGGTCATCTTGTAGATTATATGTTGTTTGGTGGAATATACAGAAATGTATGGCTGAAAATTTTAAATGATACCCATATAAAAGATGTTTATTTTGTTGTAGATAAATTGCAAAATTCTGTTGCGGAAATTTCAATTACTACAACCATCGAAGGTAAAGAGGTAAGGAATGCAAAAATATTGACAGAGGTTATAAATAAAGAAGGTGTTGTGTGTTCATCTTCGGTTACTGATGTTAAAGACATGCAAAAGGAGATTGTACAGCGAATAAAGATGGAGAATCCATTAACTTGGCATCCAGATCATCCGTATTTATATAATGTGTCTGTAAAACTTGTTGCAGAGAATGAAATTTTAGATAATTATACTTTTAAGACAGGAATAAGGACAGTTGAATTTAGAGATGACGGCAAATTTTATATTAATGGTGAACCTTTAAAATTAAGAGGATTAAACAGACATCAGACTTTTCCTTATGTTGGCGGTGCTATGCCGGATAGAGTTCAAAGAAAAGATGCAGATATATTAAAGTATGAATTGGGATTAAATTATGTTAGGACGTCACATTATCCGCAGGCTGTTTCATTTTTGGATAGATGTGATGAGATAGGTTTGTTAGTTTTTGAAGAGATACCTGGATGGCAGCATATAGGCGATGAAAATTGGAAGAACATTGCAAAAGAGAATTTAAAAGAAATGATTTTAAGAGATAGAAATCATCCATGCATATTTATGTGGGGCGTACGAATAAATGAGTCTTTAGATGACCACGATTTTTATAAAGAAATGAATGAAATAGCTCATAAATTAGACAGAAGTAGACCAACAGGTGGTGTTAGATATTTAAGAGATAGTGAAAAGCTAGAGGATGTATTTACATATAACGACTTTATATACAATTTAGAAGGCAAAATACAACTTCCAAATCACAAAAAGTATATGGTAACAGAATATATGGGTCACATGTATCCGACAAAATCTTATGATAACCTTAATCGACTTATTACTCATGCAAGGTTGCATGCTCTTATCCAAGACAAGCAATATGGAATACCAAACATGGCTGGTGCATCAGGCTGGTGTGCATTTGATTATAATACCACAAGTGCTTTTGGTTCAGGAGACAATATATGCTATCATGGAGTCTGTGATATATTTAGGCTTCCAAAATTTGCAGCTCATTTTTACAGAAGCCAGGCTGATCCTCACTTATATGGGCCCTATGTGTTTATAGCTTCGTACTTAATACCATCATTTAGAGAAGAAAACGGTGACAAATTGCTTGTATTTAGCAATTGTGAAGAAATAGAACTTTATATAAACGATAAGTTTGTAATGAAGCAAATGCCTAATAGAGTTGACTTTCCAAGTCTGCCATATCCGCCATTTGAATTTTCATTAAATCAACTGGGAGTTAACTATATGGATATGGCGATAAAAGCTAATGATGTTTCTATTACTGCAGTAGGTTTAATAAATGGTAAAGAAGTAGCAAGGCATACATTAAGGACATATGGAAAGCCCGATAAATTAATTCTCTCTTGTGATGATAATGAGATTATGGCAGATGGCTCCGATTGTACAAGGGTTGTTGTAAGTGTTGTAGATGAAAATGGATCTATTCTTCCTTATGCTAATATACCAGTATCATTTGAAATAGAAGGTGAAGGAAAGCTGATTGGGGAAAATCCATTGGCATTAGAAGCAGGAAGAGGAGCAGTTTATGTAAAATCAACACGAAAGCCGGGAGAAATAATTCTAAAAGCTAAATCTCATTATGTAGCGGAAGAAAGCAGTGTATCTATAAAAACTAATTCAATAGGATATTAACAGAAAGCCCACCCTTTAGGGTGGGTTTTTCAGTATATTAATTCTTTTTTCTAATAAATACTGGGGAATAAAAAATTATCAATAATGAAATAACGATCTTATTTTAAAGGTTCTATAAATAAATGGCAGGATAGATAAAAATTATCCTTAAAAATAGCGCATTTATTCTGAATGCCGGTTTTAATATAATTGACTAACCAATAAAATTTATTAAGAGGTGGTATTACAATAAGTGTACCATATAATATTTTTATAAAAATTTGAAAGCTGAAGATATAATTTGTATGAGAACATATGAAAGATGAAGGAAAAACACAGGATTCCATATAAAAAGGAAATATAGATCCTTTATTATAATATCATATAATGGCAAATAGATCATTTTTTTACGCAATATATCTCTTGAAAGTAATATATTTAAGTGCAATATAGAGGGCAACGAATGGATTAATTACAACTTATTATGAGATCATTTGATAATAATCATGAAAAAGTACTAAAAGGCGAGGTAATGTAGATGTTTTTCAATAATATTTTTGCGTTGGGAGGAGTGAGATTTTTATGAATATGTCTAAGGCTTCAGAAAAATTATCCAAGCTGGATCTTCAAATTAGTATTGATAATTTTGTAATAAATATATTATGGTTTAGAGTAATGTCTTTGGAAGGGGAGTGGGAAATTAGCAGACATACTCATTCTAGTTTTGAATTTCATTTTGTCCCAGTTGGGAGTTCCTTAGTTATTCTTGATGATCATGAATTTATAATTAGAGAAGGTGAATTTTATGTTACAGCACCAGGACTTTATCATGAACAGCGTTCAGCTGGAGAACGATATATAGAGTATAGCATAAATTGCGATTTTGAGAAAGCAGACGATAGTGTTTTTTTTGAGGGAGATGTTATCTTAGAGGTATTAAATTCATCAAAATGTGGTCCTGTAAAAGATCATTATGGTTCAATGAAATATTTTGAATTAGCACTAAAGGAAGCATACCATCAAGAAATAGGATTTTACAATAATATAAAAAGTCTAGCTATAATGATAATAATTATGGCTGTACGTGCAATAGTTTTTGAGAATAGCACATCTTATTTTTATTCTGTACCCAAAAAGCTAGAAGAAACTGATTATAGATTTAATTTAATAAAAAAATTTATTGAAGATAATATTACAAGTGACCTTAGAGTAAATGATATAGCAAATTATATGCATTTAAGTTCAAAGCAAATAAATAGAATTATAAAAGAAAAAACAGGTAAATCTACAAAGGAATTTATAAATTTTATTAAGCTTCAAGAAGCGAAAAGATTACTAAAAAATACTAATATATCAATAAAAGAAATAGCCAATAGCTTAGGTTTTTCTAGTGAATATTATTTTAACCAGTTTTTTAAAAGAGAAGAGGGCTTTCCTCCTGGAATTTATAGAAATAGTATCAAAAAAATATATTAAAATTGTCTGAAAAACTTAAAAGAATGTCTGGGAATTTGATTTTATAAATTTAGAATTTTATTTATAATGTAAACGAGAATATAACAATCTAAAAGGGGAGAGAGTAAAAAATGTACTTTCAACTTGAAAGAATAGAACGGATTTTAAAAGAATTACAAAAATACATTTATTCACATGAAGTTTCTTTAGATATTTATAGGGTAAAAGAATGCGATTATAATTCTTATGAGTTATTAAAAGAAGAAGGTAAAGATTGGAATATATTTAAAAGAGGGGATCGATGGGGAGGGAAAGATAAACACTTTTGGTTTAAGACACAAATAGTTATTCCCGAAAATTTTGAAGGTAAAACAGTAGTATACAAGGTATCAACAGGGAGAGAAGACCAGTGGGATGCATTAAATCCCCAGTTTTTTATCTATGTTGATAAAACATTAATGCAGGGATTGGATATTAATCATAGAGAAATAATATTAAGTGAAAATGCAAAGGTTGGGAAAAAATATGATATAGATCTATATGCTTATGCTGGGATGGTAGAAGGGTACATAGAACTTTATACAGAGATAGCTATTTTAGAAAGAGAAATTGAAAAACTTTATTATAATATAAAAGTGCCATTGGAAGTAATTAAACTGTTAGAAAAAGATAGTTTAGAATATATAAATACCTTAAAATATTTGCAGACAGCTATTAATATTTTAGATCTCCGGAAACCATTTAGTAAAGATTTTTATAATTCTATAAATAAAGCCAATGAGTATTTAGAAAGGGAGTTTTACGGAAAATATTGCGGACACGATGATGTAATCGAGATATGCGTTGGACATACGCATATTGATGTTGCTTGGTTATGGACGTTGTCACAGACAAGAGAAAAAGTAGCAAGGAGCTTTTCAACTGTTTTAAACCTTATGAAACAATATCCGGAATATATATTTATCTCGAGTCAACCACAATTATATAAGTTTGTAAGAGGAGATCATCCAGAAATATATGAAGAAATAAAGAAAAGAATAAAAGAAGGAAGATGGGAAGCAGAAGGTTCGATGTGGGTAGAAGCAGATACAAATCTTACATCAGGAGAATCACTTGTCAGACAAATCATATTTGGAAAACGATTTTTCAAAAAAGAATTTGGAGTAGACAACAAAATATTATGGTTACCTGATGTATTTGGTTACAGTGCTGCTTTACCACAAATTCTTAAAAAAAGTGGAATAGACTATTTTATGACAACTAAAATTAGTTGGAACGAATACAACAAAATGCCTTATGATACCTTTATGTGGAGAGGAATAGATGGAACAGAAATACTAACACATTTTATAACAACTACTGATTATGTAAAAGGAGAAGCTAAAGGATGGTTTACCACATATAATGGCTTTTTAAATCCTTCACAGGTAATGGGTTGTTGGCAGAGATATCAACAAAAAGGTATAAATAATTATGTCTTAAATAGTTACGGCTATGGGGATGGTGGTGGTGGCCCTACTAAAGAGATGCTGGAAATTGGAAAGAGACTTGCAAAAGGTATACCAGGTGTACCAAAAGTAAGAATGGGGAAAGCAATAGACTTTTTTAAACAGTTAGAGAAAAATGTAAAAGATAATCCTAGGCTTCCAAAATGGGTAGGAGAACTGTACTTAGAATATCATAGGGGAACGTATACTTCTATGGCAAGAAACAAAAAATACAATAGAAAAATAGAATTTTTGAATTTAGATTCTGAGCTTTTTTCTACCATGAACATGATTTTACGAGGAAAAGAATATCCTCAAAGTGAAATTAATAAAAATTGGGAAATTACTTTACTTAATCAATTTCACGATATACTTCCCGGCTCTTCAATAAAAGAAGTCTATGAAGAATCAAAAAAACAGTATGAAGAAATTAATGCTAGAGGGAAAAATATAATAAATTCTGCCTTAGATAGTATATGTTCTAATATTAATTTAAAAAATATTTCTTTAGTTGTATTTAATCAACTCAGTTTTGAAAGATCAGATATAGTTGAATTTGAATTACCTGAGAGTTGGTCTGACGTTTTAGTGTATGATGGAGAAAAATTAATAACTTCACAGAAAGTCGAAAGTAACAAAATAATATTTTTTGCAAAAAATGTTCCATCAAAGGGGTATAAAGTATATACATTAAAGGAAACAGAAAATTTATCTCAGACAAGTAGTGAAATTAAAATAAATGAAAGAGAAATGGAAAATAAATTCTTCAATATTAAATTTGATGACAATGGTAATATTATTTCTATCTATGACAAATTAAACGAAAGAGAAGTACTTAAAAGTAATCAGAAAGGTAATGTACTCCAAGCTTTTGAGGACAAACCTATTAACTTTGATGCCTGGGATATTAATATTTATTATCAAGAGAAAATGTGGGAAATTAATAATGTAGAAAAGATTGAAGTTTTGGAAATAGGGCCTGTGAGAGGAGCACTTAAAATAAAGAAGAATTTTTTAGATTCAACTATTGAACAAGTTATATATTTATATAATGATATACCGAGAATAGATTTTTATAATAAGATAGATTGGAAAGAAAAACAAATATTACTCAAAGTTGCTTTTCCAGTTGATGTACACGCAGATAAAGCAACTTATGAAATACAATTTGGAAATATAGAAAGACCAACGCATTGGAACACGAGTTGGGATTATGCGCGTTTCGAAGTTCCTGCACATAAATGGGCCGATTTATCTGAAGGAGGATATGGAGTAAGTTTATTAAATGATAGTAAATATGGGTACGACATTAAAGATTCAGTGATGAGACTTACGCTTCTTAAATCTGCGATTTATCCCAATGAGGATGTAGATAGAGAAGTCCATGAATTTGTATATTCTTTATATCCTCATAAAGGCGATTGGAAAGTTGGGGATACTGTGAAAATGGCATATAATTTAAATTGTCCAATGTATGCTAAAATTGAAGAGCCACATGATGGTGGTTTGCCAGAAAAATTTTCTTTACTTAATGTAGATAAAGAAAATGTGATAGTCGAAACTGTAAAAAAAGCAGAAGAAAGTGATGACATTATTGTAAGATTATATGAATATCAAAACAAAAGAGAAAAAGTTACCTTAACTTTATTTAAGGAAATAAAAGATATAATTGAATGTGATCTTATGGAAAATGAAATAAACAAAATAAATTTCGAAGGGAATAGCTTTAAATTTGAAATAAAACCATATGAAATTAAAACATTTAAAATAATATTTTATATGACTACTATTTTTTTATATATTTAATATTTTCAAGAGATTACAGCCATAACATGAAAATGTCCTAAAAACTTAAAATAATGTCCTGGATTAGAATTTTATAAATTTTATGGTTTAGTTATAATAATAAACAGGAATAAAAACATATCTGAGTTTAACTATCTACCCTTTATTTAAACCTTATTTACTATTAAACGGCTGTCAGAAAACTATTCCAAAAAAAAGTATTTCCGTTAATTACCATTGATAGTAAACACCGAGAATGTTTTCTTTAAATTTTAAAAAAGAAAATATATACATAAAGTTTTATTATAAGGAATTATAAAACCGTTTTAGTAAATATTAATTGCAAAAAGCGGAAATCCAATTTTAGTTCAGCAGTAATAGAGACGTGTAAGAGGAGAGGGGGATATTGTAAAGGACATGGCTATACATTAAAAAATAGTTAAGATAAAAGTCATCCGCGTTTTTAAGACTTGCTTTCAAAGGAGTCTCCTATTCTTTCATGAAAAGAAGGGGATTCCTTTGAAAAATAAATGATAGAACCACTTAAATATTTTTGTGGTTCTATAATAGCAAATAAATTGAAAAAAGGAGGATAAATGTTGTGGGTAAAACAAAAAAATATATTTCAGTGATGCTAGTTATTACTTTTGTTCTCACAATACTATTTTCGGGGTGTAGACAAAAAACTTCCCAGATGACTGAAGAAACTTCACCTTCTCAAACGAATTCTTCACAAAAGAAGATTGAAGTAGTTTTCTGGCATAATATGAATGCACTGACTGATAGACAATCTATTGAGGATGCAGTTCAGACGTTTAACAAAGAACATCCGAGCATTGAAGTAAAAGCAGTATTAGTTCCTGGTACAGAAACAGATGCAACGAAATTAATGACAGCTGTTGCAGCGGGGGAAGGACCTGATGTCTATTATCTTGATAGGTTTACGGTAGCACAAAGAGCTCATGCAGGTATTTTAGAACCATTGGAAGATTATTTAAAGGAGCTTGGTACAAATATTGATGAATTAAAGAATAAATTTTTTGATTTTGCAATTGAAGAATCAACTTATAAAGGAAAACTTTATGCACTTCCATGGGATACTGATGCTAGAGTTTTATATTATAATAAGAAATTATTTAAAGAGGCAGGATTAGATCCGGAAAAGCCACCACAAACTATAGCGGAACTTGATGAATATGCTAAAAGACTTACAAAAATACAGAGAGGTAAAATCCTGCAAATAGGTTTTATTCCTTGGCGTGGTCAAGGATGGCCTTACACTTGGGGTTGGGTATTTGGAGGAAAATTTTATGATCCTGAAAACAAAAAATTTACTTTTGCAGATGATCCTAAGATTTTAGATGCATTAGAATGGGAGAAGACATATGCTGTTGAATATGGAATAAAAAATATTGATTCTTTCTTTGCTGCTTTTGGTCAAGGAGGAGCAGGAGCAGAACCTGTCGACCCATTTATAATGGGAAAAGAAGCTATGAGAATAGATGGTAATTGGCTTTTGAGCACTTTGAGAAAATTTGCAGATCCTAAGGTTTGCGAATGGGGAATAGCTCCTATACCATATCCTGATGGGGGAGAAAAAGGATCAACTTGGGCAGGAGGTTGGAGCTTAGTCATTCCGAAAGGTGCAAAACATCCAAAAGAAGCAGCTGAATTTATTCAGTGGATGGCTACAAAAGGTGCTATAAAATATGCTAAAGATACTGCTCATTTCTCTGCAATTAAAGAGGGGACTTTGAGGGTTGTAGAAGAAGATCCAGACCAGAATTTGTTTTATGAACTTTTAAATGGCCCAAATGCTCACAGTCGACCTGTTATTCCGATAGGAGCACTTGTTTGGGATGAGTTAGTAAATGCGTGGAATGATGCACTTTATGGTAAGAAAACACCTCGACAAACTTTAAAAGATGCGCAGGAGAAAGTTCAGAAAGAACTTGATAAAGCTCTGAGTGAATAAAAAGTCATATTCTAAAAGACTAACCTTGCCCTTTTCAAAGGGCAAGGTTAGGCAAATAAATTTGTGGGAGGCTTACGATAATGTTTAAATCGAAAAAATTATCTCTCGAAATGAGAAATAACGTAAACGGGCTATTGTTTGCTTTACCGTGGATAATAGGTTTCTTAATTTTTACATTTTATCCTATAGTTGCTTCTTTCTATTACAGTTTTACTAAATATAATGTTGCAACTAAGCCTAAATGGATAGGTTTAGAAAATTATACTAGTATATTCAAAGATGAATTGTTTTTAAAAGCTTTTTATAATACTGGGTATTATGTTGCGGGATTAGTTCCACTTGGGCTTATTGTTGGTTTAATATTAGCGTTATTATTAGTACAACCATTGAAAGAAAAATATTTATACAGGGCCTTGATTTATCTACCTAGCATTGTTCCGGTTTACGCTCTTGCTGTAATTTCATTAGTTTTTTTTAATCCCTATTTTGGACTTGTAAATGGTTTTTTATCGATTTTTGGGGCAAATGGGCCGATGTGGTTATCTGATGAAAACTGGGTTAAATTTACTATTGTACTTCTTTCGCAATGGGGAGCAGGCGGGACTGCTTTAATATTTATGGCAGCAATAAATGATATACCAAAAGATTTATACGAAGCTGCTATGCTCGATGGTGCCAATGGGTGGCAAACTTTTTGGAAGATAACATTGCCGCTTATGTCGCCTGCTATTCTTTATTACTTAATTACTGCTACAATAGGAGCGGTTCAGATTTTTGATTTGCCTCAAATAATGACTGGTGGAGGACCTGCTAATGCTTCTCTCTCTTATATAATGTATTTATATAGGCAGGGGTTTAGATATTTGAATATAGGAACAGCTTCTGCAATGGCGTGGATATTATTTATCCTAACAATTATTCTTACTATTTTAATATTTAAAACTTCGGCAAGATGGACTTTTTACGGTGGAAATGAAAAATAATTAAAAGGAGGACTTCAATAAAAATGTTTAGTAATTCAAAAATAAAAAAAATATTTAATACCAATATGACAAGATTATTATTGATATTAGTAACATTTATATACATGCTTCCACTTCTTTGGATGGTAACAACATCTTTAAAAGCGAATCAAGATCTTTATGCGTCTCCACCAAAGATAATATCTATTCCTCCCGCTTTTGAAAATTACCAAAAAGCAACAGAATACTTTCCTTTTTGGAAATATTTTAAAAATAGTGTAATAATTACTGTTGGAGTAATAGTTGGTACTCTTTTCTCTTCACCGTTAGTTGCTTACAGTTTTTCTAAAATTAATTGGAAAGGACGAGATATACTTTTTTACATTATGTTGTCAACAATAATGCTGCCATTTGCAGTTACTATGATACCTCAATTTATAATTTTTAAAAAACTTGGCTGGATAAACACTTTCTTACCTCTCATAGTTCCTAGCTTTTTTGGAAATCCTCTAAGTATTTTTCTTATAAGGCAGTTTTTTATAACAATTCCTGATTCACTTATGGATGCGGCAAGAATCGATGGAGCTTCTGAATTACAAATTTATACAAAGATAATGCTACCACTTGCTAAACCTGTTTTATTTTTAATAACCTTGTTTACTTTTATAGGTGCATGGAATAATTATTTGGGACCTTTGATATATTTAACTGATGAAAGTAAATATCCTCTTGCACTTGGGCTTCCTCAGTTTCTAGACAGGTATGGTACTTATTGGAATTGGATGATGGCGGCAGCTACTATTTCAGTAGTACCAACTATTATTTTCTTTGCATTTGCTCAGAAATATTTAATAGAAGGAATAAAATTAACAGGTTTGAAAGAGTGAGAAAGGAAAAGAGGAAGGTTTAAAAGTAGAGGTCCGGAATTTATGATGTATGTGTATCGTTTAAGGAGTTAAAATCAAATCTACGCCAATATAAATAAAATAATCAGTAGGGAGTGTCAATAAGAGAAGTGGTAGAAAAGACAGAAGATTCTTTGGAAAATATTGCTTTATGGGAAATAAAAGGAGTATTTTATCCTTACCATTTGAGATTGGCAACATTTTTTACCATTATAAATCTATTTAAATTCAACCACCATAAAGAATTTAGGATGGTGATTAAGATCATCACAACATAGACTTCAAAATACTATCCCATAACTTTCCAATACCCAATTTGGCAAACTAAAGCGCACAGTTTTAAGTGGATCTACTACTTGTGAAATCTGCACATTTCCTGCTATGCTAAATAGTGTAGCTATTTCTTCTATTGATAATTTAGTAAAGCTTTGGAATAGCTTTGCCATATCATGAACTGATATCTTTACTGCTTTATCTAAAGACTCATCTGATGCTATTGTTGCTGTTACATCTTTTGTTTTTACCATTGGGTTAGAAAGTTTGAAGTTCTTCAAAACTCTAAATTCCACTGTAACAGAACCTGCCACTTCTACACCTGATACTCCTACTTCTCCATCTCCCATTGCAGCATGTAAGTCTCCCAAAGCGAACAATGCACCTTCTACGAATACTGGCAAGTAAAGTTTTGCACCCTCACCAATAAGTATTGTGTCCATATTTCCACCATGAGAACCTGGTGTTCCACAGTTTATATTACCTTCTTTTGGTGAAACCCCTATTACTCCTATCATAGGTTTAATTGGCAGAGAAACTTTTTCGTCAAAAATAACTTTCCCATCTTTTATATCAACTACTTTGGAATACAGTCCCTCCATTAAATCTCCCAATACCCCTAAATCTTTACCTGTTGCTACTACTCCTTTATTCGCTATTTCAATTTTTTTAATTGTAACTTCCAAGACATCTCCTTCTTTTGCACCCTCAACATAAATAGGACCTGTTGCGGGGTTTACCTTGTTCCAATCCATTGATTCAAGTCTATCGTTGTTCGATTTAATTTGATTGGAAAAGCAGTCTAATGTTTCAACCTCTATCTCATCGCTTTCTTTTACAAATAATACAGGTATATTATCTTTTGTAAAACTAAATATGTGATTTTCACTTGATATTTTGTAATGCATTTGTACAACTCTCCTTTCGTTTGCTCTTATTACTTTTTCAAAAACATTTTATTTTCTAATTAAGAATATTATACATCCTCAGAAACTTATTTTTAAAGTCGAAAGTTTTTAAATAATTTCTGTAAAAGCTAAAAAAATGGGAAATTAAGATTCAAAAAGAGACTAGCCTTTAAAATGAAAAAAACTGTAAGTTGTTATAAGGGTTAATTGGTCTTTTAATAAAGCTTAGGAAATAGCGTTTTATATGATATAATTTAGTAAAATAAAGATATTAAGTGACAATTTTTCAAAAACGATAGGGAGATGATGCAATTGGAAAATAAAGAAAAATTAAAAAACATTTTAAATGGGTTAAATGAAATAGTGGTTTATAGAAATATTATCAATCACAGTTTAATAAAAAGAGGAATTAATATTTTGCAAGAACTTTTAAAAGAAAAACCCTCTATTAAGTTTATTTATTCTGAATATAGTAGTTTTTACAAAGGCATTACTGAATATGCTTTAAAAAGGAGGATTCATAAAAATATTTGGCCTACTTTTTTGGCAGAAGAAATCGCTTGTGATGAAAACCCATTTAGTCGGATTTCAGAAAAATATGGTTTTGATAGTGTGAACAATTCGATGATTAAAACTATTGAAAAAGAAATAGGAATTTTAAAGGAACTTTCCACTATAAATATAGCAGAAACTGTAAATAATTTATTAAATACGGAATTACCGGATTTTGAAAACTCTGTTAATGATATTTTCTATGAAAAAATTAATAATACCACTTTCTTATTAGAAAATTTATGGGAACTAAAAGGAGACAAATTTGCTGAATATCTGTCTAATTATTACCGTTTAAATGGCTGTGGTATTTTTGGAAAATATAAAGCTTTTCGATGGGTTAAACAAAATGGGTTAGGACAGTTAAAAGGAATAGAAAGTGTTGACCCTGTAACTTTTGAGGATTTGATAGGGTATGAAGAAGAACGGAAAATAGTTATAGAAAATACAAAAGCTTTTTTAAAGGGTTTTCCTGCGAATAATGTGCTTTTATATGGAGATAAAGGTACTGGAAAGTCATCTACTGTTAAGGCTTTGCTCAATGAGTTTTACAAGGAGGGACTTAGGCTTATCGAAATTAATAAAAATGATATAAAAGATTTATCATACATACTTGATATAATTAAAGACAGAGGAATGAAATTTATATTGTTTTTTGACGATTTGTCTTTTGATGAAAGTGAGGCGGATTATAAAGAACTTAAGTCAGTATTAGAAGGTGGAGTAGAGGTTTTACCTTCAAATGTAGTAATTTATGCGACGTCAAATAGGAGGCATATTGTTACAGAAAATATAGAGGACAATGAACTTCATAATACAGATGCGAGAGAAGAAAAACTTTCTTTAAGCGATAGATTTGGGATAACTATTACCTTTGTTACTCCAAGTCAAGAAGAGTATTTAAAAATTGTTAAAGGCTTAGCTGAAAAAAATAATATAGATATTAATTGGAATGTTTTAAAGGAAAAGGCATTAAGATGGGCGATGTGGCACAATGGAAGGTCTCCAAGAAGTGCAAAACAATTTATAGATCATTTGAGATATGAAATATATAAGAATACTGTTTGAGCTATTTTATGTTAAGTAGATAGTTAAAAATCGATTTATAGTGAATGTTAATCGAAAACTAAAAAATTATAAAAATTTTATTATTGCGTAGCAGGAATTTTTGAAGTTATGTCGTATATATTATTATAGATGTACGTACAAAAGAATGATTTTGATTGTTAATATACGTACAATAAAACATATTAAGTTTGCTTGGGATAATAAGTTTGACTATCTAATAAAAAACAAATTTTGAATCCGCAAGTATAGGAAGAGGAGTTGCGTTTTATGGAAGTTATCCAAAAAGAATGGGGAAAGATAGAAGACAAAGCGGTGATATCCTTTACTCTGGAGAATGATAAAGGTATTAAAATAACATGTCTCAATTATGGAGGCATAATTACCAAAATCATAACTCCTGATAATAAAGGGAATTATGAAAACATTGTAATAGGATTTGACCATATAGAGCCTTATTTTAATAATACATCTTATTTTGGTGCTATTATTGGGCGAGTAGCTGGCAGAATTAAAGATGCGATGTTTGATTTAAACGGGAAAATGTATATATTGACCAAAAATGAAAACAACAACCACTTACATGGAGGTTTAAAAGGTTTTAACAGGGTTTTTTGGGAACCAGAAATTGTACAAAGAGAAGAAGAAATTGTAATACAATTTTCGTACCTTAGCGTAAATGGAGAAGAAGGATATCCGGGAAATGTAGAGATAAAAGTAACTTATTCTCTTAACAATGACAATGAATTTTCTATTTCTTATGAAGCTATTTCTGATCAAGATACCATATTTAACATTACAAATCATACTTATTTTAACTTAAGTGGCAACTTAAAAAGGGACATTTTAAATCATGTTTTGAAAATAAAAAGTGATCAGTTTTTAGAATTGGATGAAGAATTGATTCCAACAGGAGTAATATTAGATGTAACTAATACACCATTTGATTTACGAGAAGGAAAACGTATAAAAGAAGGAATTAAATCAAGCCATCCACAAACAAAAGTAGCAAGAGGAGGGTATGATCATCCTTTTATATTGAATACTCACCATGATGAAGAAATTATGTTATGGGATCTAGAAAGTGGGCGTACTCTAACTATTGAAACAGATGAACCTGGAGTGGTTGTATATACGGGTAATCAATTAAAAGAAAATGATATGTATGGAATTTCTTTACGAAAATACTTAGGGATTTGTTTAGAGACACAAGGATTTCCGGATGCAATACACCATTCTAATTTTCCTTCTTATGTGTTAAAAAGAGGTAAAAAATATTCATCAGTTACTAAGTATAAGTTCGGGATTATAAATAAGTAGTTACTTAAAGATTTCATAAAAAAATTATAAATTTAAGAATGAGTGTTAAAATCGAGAGCGAATATATATTATATATATTAATGTACGTACATTTGTCTTGCAGATAATTAACAAATAATTAATATATACGTATATTAACTCACAAGTATTTAATTTAATACGAAAATGGATTTATAAAAGTATAGTTGTACGTAAAAATTTTCATCAAAAATGATGCCACAAATTGTATGATGGTTTGAAGCTAATAGGTGTTTAGCCTATTAGGATAAATAAATTTATATAGAAAGAAGGAGGAAAGATTGAAGGCAAAAAAGGATATTTTTAAAGGATTAATTATTTATTGCTTACTACTTATTTTCCTTTTATCAAACTCAAGTATTGCTAATACAAAGATTTTACAAGAAAGTGATTTCCAAAACAGACTTGGTTTAATAGCTTATTATTCATTTGATGGTGATTTAACAGATCAAACAGGCAATTGGGAAGCAGGAAAAGTAACAGGTGACAGGATCGACAATACCGGTGGAACGATGATGTATTCCGAAGGAAAATTTGAACAGGCAGCAGTGTTTGATGGTTCATCTGGAATTCGGTTACCTGATGGTTTAATTAAAAGCAACAAGTACTCAGTTTTATTGTGGTTGAAACCTGAGGAGTTAACGACGTTTACTACAACCTTTTTTGGTGCCAAAGATATGGATAATTGGGTCAGTTTAGTTCCTGGTGGAAACGCTGCAGGACAGACAGTTGTATGGTCACATAGTACAACAGGACCAGTGGAATGGTATGATGCATCCATAGGCTATAAAATAAATACAAATGAATGGACTCATTTGGCTTTTACAATAGATGAAGGAAGAATTAATGTTTATGTAAATGGGGAAATTAAATTTACAGGTGATGACTTTCCTAATATATTTGATACAGAGAATGCGGTTTTTGGCTTAGGTGTTAACTATTGGGATCTTCCATATAAAGGTTTAATTGATGAATTGCTTATTTACGACGGAATGGTTTTAACTGCTAGACAAATTAAAAATTATTATGAAACTGGTGAAATTCCTGTTGCACCAGATGTAAGTAAATCAAGAGTAGAGGAATTATTAGCACAAGCAAAAGCAATAAAAAATAATGGTATCTATACAGAAGAGTCATATCAAAAGTTACAGTCTGTCATTGCTGCTGTTGAAGAAGCACTTGCAAATGATGGTGAAAAGGAGGATTGGAGCAGTGAAATAGCTGCATTGGAAGCTGCGATGAAAGCGCTGGAATATGCTTATCCGATTCCGGAATTCGTAAACGTTTCTGTTCATGACCCTTCTATTGTGAAGGATGGAGACACTTACTACGTTTTTGGATCTCATATTGAAGCTGCTAAGTCGATGGATTTAATGAAATGGACTAAATTTACGAATGGTTATACAACTCCAAGGAATGCGCTATTTGGCGATTTATCAGAAAATTTAGCTGGGTCTTTTGCTTGGGCTGGTGAGAATGATTCTGACAGTAAAGGTGGTTTTGCTGTTTGGGCTCCACAAGTTTTTTGGAATGAAGATTATGTTAATGAGGATGGAACAAAAGGCGCTTATATGCTTTACTATAGTGTATCCTCTACGTATGTGCGTTCAGCTATAGGATTTGCAGTATCTCAAAACATCAAAGGTCCATATAAATATGTAGATACTATTGTTTATTCAGGTTTTACAATAGATGAAGCATACGATTACGATAGTGATGTCAATAAAAAATGGACTAATACAAATATACCTTCATTGATAAAAGCTGGTATATTAGAAAGTGAAAATCCTAAATGGTTTAAGAGTGACGGTTCATATAATAATTTAATATATCCAAATGCTATTGATCCAAATATATTTTATGACAAGAGTGGTAGATTATGGATGACCTACGGGTCTTGGTCAGGTGGAATTTTTATCCTTGAACTTGATAAAGAAACAGGACGACCTATTTATCCAGGAAAAGATGGAATAACAGATGATGGAAGACTAATTGATAGATATTTTGGCACCAAAATAGCAGGTGGATATCACAAATCAATGGAAGGGCCATATGTTGTTTATCATCCTGATACTGATTATTACTACTTATACGTATCATATGGATGGTTAGGTGCAGATGGAGAATATAATATACGGGTATTTCGTTCAAAAAATCCTGAGGGCCCATATGTAGATGGTCGTGGTCAAAATGCTGTACTGACTGGTAATGTAGACCATTCTCCAATTGGTAATAAACTGATGGGACACTTTTTATTCGAACGCAAATTAGGTGATCCGGGAACTGGAATAGGCTATGGATATGTGTCACCGGGACACAACTCCGTTTACCTTGATACTCAAACTGGCGAACAGTACTTAGTTTTTCATACGCGTTTCCCACAACGAGGGGAAATTCATGAAGTGAGGGTTCATCAATTGTTTATGAACGAAGATGGCTGGCCTGTCGCTGCTCCATATCGTTATACAGGCGAAACTCTTGAACCGATTGATAAAAAGGATATACCCGGTGAATATCAATTTATTAATCACGAAAAAGACATTTCAAAAATCCTTAAAAAAGCCGTAACCATCTCATTAAATGATGATGGAACAATTTCTGGGCCCGTTTCAGGTACATGGGAATTGATTGATGATTATTATGCTAATATTACTATTGATGGGAAAACCTATAAGGGAGTATTTTTGCGCCAATGGACTGAGCTTACAGAAACAAAAGTCATAACATTTACGGCTTTATCAGACGAAGGAAAATCGATTTGGGGAATTAAAACGATTCAAAGAACTGATGAAGAAATTGTTGAAATTATCAAAAATGAATTAACACTAGGGGATACTAGTGCAGTTATATCTAACCTAACTTTGCCTACAGAAGGTATTGGAGGCGCGACAATCTCTTGGACTTCCTCTAATCCTGATGTAATTACTGAAGATGGAATTGTAAATCGTCCCAAGGTGGGAAGTGATGATGCAATTGTCACATTAACAGCTACTATTACTAAAGGGAATTATACTGCAACAAAAACTTTTATAGTTGTTGTCTTAGCGAAAACCCAACCTAGATTAGTGGCTCATTATTCATTTGATAGTGATTTAAGTGACAAAACTGGGAATAACAAGGAAAGTATAATTACAGGAGATAGAATCAATAATACCGGCGGCTCAATTACATTTAAAGATGGAGTAGTAGGAAAGGCTGCTTATCTTGATGGTAAATCTGGTATTTTATTACCAAACGGGCTTATTTCAAGTTATGTCTATAGCGTTTCATTTTGGGTTAAACCAGAACAGCTTACTTACTTTACAACTACTTTCTTCGGCGCAACAAGTGAAAGAAGCTGGGTTAGTTTTGTTCCACAAGGACCTATTGAGGGTCAATCGGCTGTTTGGTCGGGAGAAGACTGGTATGATGGAGTTATAGGAATGACAATTCCTGTTAATGAATGGTCTCACGTTGCTTTTACTGTCGACAATGGTAAATTAGATGTTTACATCAATGGTGAGAAAAAGTTTTCAGGTACAGGATTTCCAAATGTTTTTACAACACGTAATGCTGTATTTGGATTGGGGGTTAACTATTGGGATCCTCCATTTAAAGGGTTAATTGATGAATTATTAATTTACGATGGTATTGCAATTTCAGAGGAGACTATAAAAACATATTATGAAACTGGTAAGATGGTTAAACTTGACGAAGCGGGTAAACCTGAAAAACCAGAACCAATAGAGCTAACAGAACCAACAGAACCATCGGAGGAAGTATCACAAGGCAGAGTAGTTGTAGAAAATAACACAACAATTCTTAAAGTAGATGAAAACAAAGTGGCAAAAGACATAAAAGACACTTCAAAGCAAGAAATACAATTTGACCTAACAAATATAGGAACTACACCTCAAAAAGCATTAGAAATACCTGTAACTGTGTTTAATTTAATAGTAGAATATAACAAAAACGTAGTAGTAAAATTAGACGAAGTAGCTTTACAATTTGATGCAAAAACTTTGACAATCTCACAAGAAGCAATTGACCTCATAAACAAAGCAGGAACAATAAAACTTAACATACACAACAAAGGCAAAAAGGAAGCATCAACTTTCGAGCCTGTAACAGATGCCTATGACATAACAATAAAAGCAGGAGACAAAGACATAAAAATAGGGTCACCTGTAAAAATGACATTTAACATAGAAGGTGCAAAAGACATAAGGAAAGTAGGAGCATACTACTTAAACGAGACGACAAATCAATGGGAATACATAGGAGGAAAAATTGACAGAGAGACAAATACAATAACATTTGAAGCGAAACACTTCTCAACCTATGCAGCTTTTCAATACAACAAACAATTCAAAGACGTATCAAAAGACAATTGGGCATATGACGTAATAAATGTACTGGCATCAAGGCACATAATAAAAGGGATAGATGAAAACACCTTTTTACCAAACAAAAAAATAACCAGAGCAGAATTTGCAGCATTAATGACAAGGGCATTAGGGATAGAAGAGAAGCCTTACAAAGGACAATTCAATGACGTAAAAGAAGGGGCATGGTATGCAAACGCAGTAGAAGCAGCATACAAGGCTGGTATAATATTAGGAGACGGTAAGAATATGAGGCCAAATGACCCAATAACAAGAGAAGAGATGGCAGCAGTAATAATGAGAGTATACGGAAAGCTTGTAGAGTATAGAGAGGACAACATAGGCAATACCACTTTCAGTGATAACAACAAGATAAGCGAATGGGCAAAGAATGCAGTAGCAAATGCAGTAAAGCTTGGTATAGTAAAAGGATATAAAGATAACACCTTCAGGCCAAAAGAGAACGCCACAAGAGCAGAGGCAGCAGCTATGCTTTACAGAGTCTTAGAAAAAACGGGAAATATATAAAATGAATAATAGTCTTTACAGTTACAATATATTAGTCTATTAAGTGTATTAGCAATCATATATTGATATATCAGTAAACAACAACTAAAAATTTTATAAAAAATTTAAATTCAAGAAGGAATTTTAAAAGCTATGGAGAATATATTTATATATAGATGTACGTACATTTGTGTTGAAAATAATTAATATATACGTACAACATAAAAAATATTAAAAATTGAATTAGTTTTAACAATCAAATAAATTTGCTCTATCAAAACTACACAGTTTAGAATGGATTTTATACCAAAGTGGATACATAAGTTAATCGAAAAAGAAAGATAAAAAGAAAAGATAAAAAGATATGTAACATTAATTCTTAAAAATATGTCTGAACTTTGAAAATTAAATAAAGATGAAATAAAAACTAAAAAGGGTAAAAAAGGAATATTAACGTACTACAGGCTGTTATTAATACGAAGGTTAAAGATACTACCTTATTATTATTTGTTCAATATCTACAAAGTTAATCAAGATGTAGAGTTATTAGTGATTATATTAGAAATGGAATAAGAGAGGAGTATAAATCATTATGAACAAAAGGGTTGCTTTAGCCCATCTCCTCCTGTGAGTTGGAATAGCTAAGACTGTGATGGAGTTAGCGCAACAGAGGAAGAGGTAAAAGGAATACATGGTGAAATATTTAAAACCATACAACTGAGAAGGAAGAGGTGATATATATAAATAAAAGATGTTCTTTTTAAGTTTTTTAATAGATTGCGTTGAGGGGTGGTGATAACCTAAAAAAGATAAAAAATCTTAAAGTGGTAGCCAGAAAAGCATATCTTAGAAGTGGCTTAAATAAAGACTTTCGAGATAGGTACAAGCTGATAGAGATTATTAAGAGGAGGGAAAATTTTAGATGAAAAAGTTTTTAAGTTTAATACTCATTTTTTCTATTTTGACAATGATAATATTACCTGGTTGTGGGATGAAAGATTCAACACAAAATGCTGAACAAGAGGGTAGCAATGGAAATAAAGGACCTGCTGAATTGACTTTATGGACTTTTGTAGGTTTGCATGGAAATTTATATGAGGATGCTGTCAATAGATGGAATAAGACTCATCCTGATCGACCCATAAAATTGAAGGTGACTACTTATCCTTATCAAGAAATGCATGACAAGTTGGCAATGGCGTTACAAACAGGAGTAGGAGCGCCGGATATTGCTGATGTGGAAATTGGTAGATTTCCCCAATACTTAGAAGGGACACCGCAATTAGCGGATTTAACTGACCTTGTGGAAAGTGATAGAGATAAGTTTATACAATCACGTTTAGAAATTTACAGCAAAGAGGGTAAGCTCTATGGAATGCCTACCCACGGAGGCGCTGTAATGGCATTTTACAATAAAGAAATTCTAGACGAAGCAGGAGTCGATCCTAGTAAAATAGTAACATGGGATGAGTTTGTGGAGGCAGGTAAATTAGTTAAAGCCAAAACAGGAAAGCCAATGGTAGCTATTGGTCGAACTGCATTCTGGGACTTTAGCACAATGATTGGTCAACAAGGTTCAGATGTATTCAATGAAAACGACAACGTCATTTTGGATAATGATAGAAATGTAAGAGCGTTACAATTTTTACATGATATGATATACAAATATCAGATAGCTGTTATTCCGCCAGGAGGACAACCCGATACTGAAGAGGCCTATGGGTGGATTAATGAAGGAAATGTAGCGTCGGTTATAATGCCTTTCTGGTTTATGAGCAGATTTGTAAGTTATATGCCAGATTTAAAGGGTAAAATACTTGTAGCACCAGTCCCAGTATGGAAAGATGGTAACATATATCCTACTGTTGGTCTTGGAGGAACTGGAACTGTAGTGCCATTACAAGGCAAACATGTTGATTTGGCAAAAGAATTTTTGTACTTTGCTAAGGGTACTCCGGAAGCCAATATTGAGATATGGAATGTATTAGGTTTTGATCCTCCGCGCTGGGATGTGTGGGAACAACTTGCTAATGATCCTGGAGACAATGAATATACTCAGTATTTTGTTAACGGAAAAGATATCTTCAAGATACTTTTATCATCTACGGAAGGTAATGTGTTTTCATTAAGAAGTAACAAATGGGTTCCTACGGCCAATAGTTTATTAGCAACTCAGGTATTGTATGAAGTTTTAGAAACTAATGAAGCGACACCAGAACAAGCATTGAAAAAAGCGGCGGATGAACTTCGAAGAGAGATAGAGACAGGAGAGTAATTAGGAGAGTAATTGTTAGTAGATTATCATATCAAGAGATGCAAAGAGCGTTGCTCTTGCATCTCTTGATGATTGAGAGGAGGAATTAAAGGTGAAAAGAAAAAGTTTTTTTGCTAGTTTGCTATATTCTCCGAAAGTAGCTCCATATCTTTTTGTTTTGCCATTTGTGGTTACATTTCTTTTGTTCTTTTTATATCCTGTTGTGAGTGCTTTTATTATGAGCTTTCAAAAGATACAGCCTGGTCAAGTTGAGTTTGTAGGATTGACGAATTATAAAAGACTATTGAATCCCCATTTTTATACTGCAATATGGAACAACACACGTTATACCTTTTGGACATTGCTAATTTTGATTCCTATACCTATAATTTTAGCAGTTTTTTTAAATTCTGAAAAATTAATAGGTAGAAACTTTTTTAGAGCAGCACTTTTTATGCCTATACTCACTTCTGTTGTAGTTGCGGGTATAGTTTTTAGATTGATTTTTGCGGATCCCCCTATTTCTCCTGCAAATGTGCTTTTAGCCACATTTGGTTTACCGCCAAAGAGATGGTTAGCAGATGTGAATGTGGCGATGTTTCTTTTAGTATTACTGGCAACCTGGCGATGGACGGGAGTAAATATTGTATATTTTTTATCTGGATTACAAAATATACCGAAAGAATTGTATGAAGCGGCAGAAATAGATGGGGCAGGTCCAATTTCTAAATTTTTACATATAACATTACCCCTTTTAAAACCCGTGATTATTTATGTTTTAACTATTAGTATATATGGTGGATATGCTATGTTCACTGAAACTTATGTTTTCTGGGGAACAAATTCACCTAAAGATGCAGGATTAACAATAGTGGCTTATCTATATCGAGAAGCTTTTCAAAAGGGAGATTTCGGATTTGGTGCAGCAATAGGCATAGTGCTGGCAGCAATTGTTTTAATAATAAATACAATTCAGCTAAAATATTTTGGATTATTTAAAAAGGGGGAAGTATAAATATGGGCATAAACGATTCTTCCGTAAAAATAAAACAAGAATATATTAGTTCCAAAGGCAAGCTTTCTATGAAAAAGGTAATGCCTAATATAGTTGTGTTTGTTTTCTTTGTTATATTAGCTATTCTAGCTCTATTCCCGTTTTATTATCTGCTAATAGGATCTTTTAAACCGGCTACAGAGTTATTCCGCAAGGGATTAGATATGAAAATAGATTTAAATATAATGAGTTTCAAAAATTATGCAATTTTATTTAGCGAGGAAGGTAGTCTGTACCGACAATGGTATAAAAATAGTTTATTAATGACTCTTGTAGGAACAGTAGTAACGTTGCTTTTGTCGTCTATGGTAGGATATGGATTGGCTAAGTACCAATTTAAGGGAAAAAATCTTGTATTTATGTTAGTATTACTTATCATATTCGTACCTTTTGAAATATTAATGTTGCCCTTATATAGATTAATACTATCATTTCGTTTAATCAACACGTATTGGGGAGTAATATTACCGGGAATAGTATCTCCCATTGCAGTATTCTTTTTTAGGCAGTATGCGGATGGATTACCAAAAGAACTTATGGATGCAGCCAGAATAGATGGTGCTACTGAATTCGGAATTTATTGGAGAATCATGGTTCCATTGATGAAACCGGCCTTTGGGGCGATGGCTATATTTGTAGCTTTAGGTAATTGGAATAATTTTGTATGGCCTTTGATTGTTATGCGTACAGAGGATATGTTTACACTTCCAGTAGGTTTGATGACGCTATTAACTCCATATGGGAGCAATTATCAGATATTACTGGCAGGTTCAGCATTAGCAATTGTACCAATTATTATATTATTTTTGATAAATCAAAATGCTTTTATATCAGGTTTAACTGGAGGTAGTATAAAAGAGTAGAAATGGAAACAAATTTTAACTAAATTATAAAATAAAGCAAATATTAGAGTAGAAAAAGTTACTATTATTAGGGACTAAATAACAAAATTATGAGTTTATATTAGTTTAAAGTTGTAGTAAGTGCAAGGAGCACTGCATTCTAGGATAGGGTGTTTTACTATTTAATTGAGTTTTTCTGATTTATCCGTAGAGCTTTGCATTTTTCCGTATAGTAACCAGCGGGCATTTTATGTGAAGAGTTACAAGGACATGTAGAGATACTATAGCTGGTTGAATCAAGTTTTTAGAATTTTTAAGTTAAGAAAAAGATATAAAATAAGATTTAAAATCTATGAATTGGAAATCTAAGTCTCTTGATAAGTCACAAAGCTTTTTTAGATAGATTAAGATTAATTAATGATAAAAATCAAAGAGTATATTATAAGGAGGTATTTTATGACTGAAGTTATTATAAACACTGATATAAGGAAAGGTAGAATAAATAGAAATATTTATGGTCATTTTGCTGAACATTTGGGAAGATGTATATATGGTGGTTTTTGGGTTGGAAAAGACTCAGAAATACCTAATATAAATGGAATTCGCAAGGATGTAGTTGAAGCTTTAAAAGAAATAAAGATTCCCGTTTTAAGGTGGCCAGGTGGATGTTTTGCTGATGAGTATCACTGGAAAGATGGGATAGGACCTTATGAATCACGCCCTAAGAGGATTAATGTACATTGGGGAGGTGTGATAGAAAACAATCATTTTGGAACTCATGAGTTTTTTGAGTTGTGTGAACTATTAGAGGCGGAGCCATATATATCAGGCAATGTAGGAAGTGGAACAATACAAGAAATGAGGGAGTGGATAGAATATATAACCTTTGATGGAGAATCTACTCTGGCAAATTTAAGAGCGGCTAATGGAAGGGAAAAGCCATGGAAGCTAAGATATTTTGGTATAGGAAATGAAAATTGGGGCTGTGGAGGAAACATGCGCCCTGAATACTATGCTGACCTTTATCGCAGGTATTCAACTTATGTGAGAGACTTTAGTGGAAATAAGATTTTCAAAATAGCTTGTGGGCCTAATGTTGATGATTATAACTGGACAGAGGTACTTATGAGAGAAGCAGGGAGATTTATGGATGGACTAAGCTTACATTATTATACCATACCGGGTGATTTCTGGCTAGGAAAAGGATCAGCTACTAATTTCGATGAAGATGAATGGTTTAGAACTATGAAGAAAGCTTTGCGTATAGATGAACTTATTACAAGACATTCAGCTATTATGGATAGATATGATCCTGAAAAACGAGTGGCACTTGTGGTGGATGAATGGGGGACATGGTATGATGTAGAACCTGAGACTAATCCTGCTTTTCTTTATCAACAAAATACGATGCGAGATGCCTTAGTTGCTGCAATACATTTCAATATATTCCACAAACACTGTGACAGAGTTAGAATGGCAAATATTGCTCAAACTATTAACGTACTGCAGGCAGTTATTCATACGGAAGGTTCAAAGATGGTGCTTACTCCAACCTATCATGTGTTCAATATGTACAAAGTTCATCAAGATGCAGAATTATTGGATTTGAATATAAAATCACCTGGATATAGATATGCAGGTGAAAGTATTCCTCAAGTAACTGCAACGGCTTCGGTGGATAAGGATGGGAAAATACATATTTCCTTGTGTAATCTAAGTCCAAAAGAACCTGCAATTATTGAGTGTGAGCTTAGAGGAGAAAAGAAAACTAAAGTAACAGGAACAATATTGACCGCTGAGGAAATGAATGCTCATAACACATTTGAAAATCCCAATAAGGTAGTGCCACAACATTTTGACGGAGCAAGTATAAAAGATAATAAGCTTAAAGTATTACTTCCAGCGATGTCAGTGGTTACATTAGAAGTGGTATAAAGGAGAGGAGAAAATTGTTATGGCTATTCCGTCGCATGGAGCAAGATTAGTTAAGTTGATTAGAAAAGATAAAATAAATCGTAATTTAGGAGGAGAGGATAACCAATGAATAAAAAAGTAAAAATGATTTTAGACAAGGATTTTAAGATTGGTAAAGTGGATGACAGAATTTATGGTTCTTTTATTGAACATTTAGGACGTGCTGTTTATGGTGGCATTTATGAACCAGACCATCCAGAGGCAGATGAAATGGGATTTCGCAAAGATGTAATAGAGTTGGTCAAAGAATTAAAGGTACCGATTGTTCGATATCCTGGTGGAAATTTTGTTTCTGGTTATAATTGGGAGGATGGAATAGGTCCACGTGAGCTTAGGCCGAAACGTCTTGAATTGGCGTGGAGGTCAATTGAAACAAATGAAATAGGTATTAACGAATTTGTTGAATGGGCAAAGAGAGTCAATACAGAAGTAATGATGGCTATAAATTTAGGAACACGTGGAATAGATGCGGCTCGTAATATTGTAGAATATTGTAATATGCCAGAAGGAACATACTGGAGCGATTTAAGAAAATCCCATGGCTATAGAGAACCACATAAAATTAAAGTATGGAACTTAGGTAATGAAATGGATGGACCGTGGCAAATAGGTCAAAAAACTGCTGATGAATATGGACGTCTTGCTAAAGAAGCTGCAAAAGTTATGAAAGCTGTAGATCCTTCCATTGAATTGGCTGTGTGTGGAAGTTCGAATAGCAGCATGCCTACATTTGGTCAATGGGAAGCAACTGTCCTTGAGCATACTTATGATTATGTGGACTACATTTCAGTTCATACTTACTACGGCAATGAAGAAAATGACATAGGTAATTTTTTGGCGAAATCATTAGATATGGATGAAATAATCAAAACAGTCATAGCAACAGCTGACTATGTAAAAGGTAAAAAGAGAAGTAAAAAGACTATTAATATTTCTTTTGATGAATGGAATGTTTGGTATCATTCTAGAGAAGCTGATAAAAAAATAGCGCCTTGGTCTGTAGCTCCACCACTTTTGGAAGATATATATACATTCGAAGATGCCCTTCTTGTAGGATGTATGCTCATAACATTGTTAAAACATGCAGATCGTGTAAAAATAGCTTGCTTAGCACAACTTGTTAATGTGATTGCACCTATCATGACAGAAAAAGGAGGAAAAGCGTGGCGGCAGACAATTTACTATCCATATAGACATGCGTCACTTTATGGCAGAGGATATGTATTAAATGCTGTTATTGATACTCCAACTTACAACAGCAAAGATTTCTGTGATGTTCCAATTTTGGAATCTACTGCTGTAGCAGATGAAAATAACAATAAACTTACAATATTTGCAGTAAATAGAGACCAACAAGATTCGTTGTTATTGGAAAGCGAGATAAGAGGCTTTGAAGATTATAGAGTTGTAGAACATATTGTATTAGAGAATGAAAATTTAAAAGCTACCAATACCAAAGAAAATCCGTTTAATGTTGTACCTCATAATGATGGTAATGCCATGATTGAAGATGGAGTATTAAAAGCAATTTTACCTAAATTATCGTGGAATGTTATTAGATTAGCAAAGAGAAATTAATATTATATAGGAGGCCAGTTGAAAGAAAAAAGAAAAAATTTTAGTCTTTTAACGGTCTCCTTATCTGCTTATATTTTGGCTTGTGATATAAATAAACTAAAACTTTGAAACATTAAAATGGAGGGAAATAAATATGAACAATATAAAAAGAGTTCAGCTTCAACCAATTCCTTTGAAGCAAGTAAAAATTAGCGGGGGTTTCTGGTCAAAATATGCAAAATTGATTAAAGAAGTGACGATACCCTATCAATGGGAGGTGTTAAACGATCGCGTACCTGGTGTACCACTCAGTCATGCTATTAAAAATTTCCGTATAGCAGCAGGT